>JANODM010000255.1:0-6202 GCA_031412695.1 Alphaproteobacteria bacterium | reverse complement strand
GTTCTTCGGCCACCCCGAGGTCTATATTTTGATTTTGCCGGCCTTCGGCATCGTCAGCCAGATCGTCTCGACCTTCTCGAAGAAGCCCGTCTTCGGCTATCTCGGCATGGCCTACGCCATGGTCGCGATCGGCGTCGTCGGCTTCGTCGTGTGGGCGCACCACATGTACACGTCGGGCATCTCGCTCGCCGCTCAGCAGTATTTCATGGCAGCGACCATGGTGATCGCGGTGCCGACAGGCGTGAAGATCTTCTCGTGGATCGCGACGATGTGGGGCGGCTCGATCCGTTTCACCGCTCCCATGCTTTGGGCCATCGGCTTCATCTTCCTGTTCACCGTCGGCGGCGTCACGGGGGTTGTGTTGGCCAACGCGGGAGTGGACCGGGTTCTGCATGACACATATTACGTCGTGGCGCATTTCCACTACGTCCTGTCATTGGGCGCAGTGTTTGCCATCTTCGCGGGCTGGTACTACTGGTTTCCGAAAATGACGGGCTACATGATCCCCGACTGGATCGGTAAGCTGCATTTCTGGGTGGCGTTCGTGGGTTCGAACATCCTGTTCTTCCCCCAGCACTTCCTCGGGCTTGCCGGCATGCCGCGCCGTATCCCTGATTATCCGGATATGTATGCCGGATGGAATTACGTCTCATCGATGGGGGCCGCGTTCACCTTAGCGTCGACCGTCTTCTGGTTGGGCTTGGCGTTTTATACGGTGGTTGCAGGGCGCAAAGCCGCTGCCAATCCGTGGGGGTCGGGTGCGGATACATTGGAATGGACATTGCCATCGCCCGTTCCGTTCCACCAATTCGAAATCCAGCCTGTAGTTTTTGATAATCCACAAGACGCACATGATTTGCCGGGCCACGAGGAACAACGGTAACGCTGCATGAGCTATGACGTTGTCAAGCTGCAGGTACATATGAAGCGGCTGTTGCCTATTCTGTGGCAAAACTTGGAACATGCCTGTAACGCACATGTGGAGAAGCCTGACGAGGCCGCAAATGACACCTATGCCGCCGTCGTCAAGCGGTTTATGAATGCAAGCGTTTTGGCGAATATCGACAGCTTGGATGAAGACGATAAAAAAACGGTGCAGCCGCCTGAAATATTATTCAGCATCGGTGCTGAACTGTTTGAGGATATCGAAGCAGGCATTGGTCAGTTGACAGGAAACGAAAAAATTGTCGCCAATGCGCAATATAACGCGTTATTGGCGCTTTATGTGCGCACGGTTGACGGCCCGGACTTTGATCCGCCCCCGCCGAATAACGCCTCACTAAAGGCAGCATAAAGTTTATATCCGAATTTACACGCGGTGTTTTCCTGCTAGTCTGCCATGCATGACCTATGCCGATGCCACCCCGTTAAATGCCGCCGATCATTCGACGTTGCGTGACTATTTCACCTTGTTGAAACCGCGCGTCATGAGCCTGGTCGTGTTTTCAGGCATCGCCGGCATGGTGGCGGCAATGTATTCACCCGCTGCACCAGCCATGCATCCTTTGATTGCCATTGCCGCTATCGTTTTTCTGGCGGTGGGTGCGGGCGCGTCGGGTGCCTATAATATGTGGTATGACCGCGATATCGATGCGGTGATGATGCGCACACGCGGCCGCCCTTTGCCGTTGGGCAAAATTTCGCCTGATAATGCGCGCGATTTTTCACTTGTTTTGATGTTCTTGTCAACGCTGATGATGGGCATCATCGTCAATTGGGCGGCCGCGTTTTTATTAGCTTTCGCGCAGTGGTTTTATGCGTATTTTTACACCGTTATCTTAAAACGCCGCACGGCGCAGAATATCGTGATCGGCGGAGCGGCGGGCGCGTTTCCCCCGTTGATCGGTTGGGCGTGTGTGACGGGCAATGTATCCCTTGAGGCGTTTTGGTATTTCTTGATCATTTTCTTGTGGACGCCGCCACATTTCTGGGCGTTGGCGCTCTACAGCAATGACGATTACAAGCGTGCAAACGTGCCGATGTTGCCCGTCACAAAAGGAGCGGATCACACGAGGCTACAGATGTTGATCTATGCCTTGATCTTGTGGCCTGTATCTGTCTTACCAAGTTTTTACGGTGCAGCAGGTGCTGCCTATGGGTGGGGGGCGTTTGGCTTAAGCGGTTTATTCGCCGTCAGCGCGATCCAAGTCATTCGTTTGAAAACCGAACGCGCGTCCCGCTTGATGTTCGGCTATTCCATTCTATATTTATTTTTAATCTTCGGCCTTGTTATGATTGATCGGTGGATGTGATGCCAATAGGTTCTTTGCACAAACTAAAAAAACAAAAAAACTACGCGGTTCTGGCGGTGATTTTGACCGTGATCGTATTGTTGTTCTGCGTGACGCTGATCAAGATCTCGACTCAAGGCTGACGGGGTTCAAGCTTTGAATGATCTGCGCGCCAAAAACAAAAAAACATTAGTCGTGGCGGTTGCGGTCATCGTCGGCATGATCGCTCTAAGTTACGCCTTTGTTCCGCTCTATAAAAAATTCTGTCAGATGACCGGCCTTGACGGTACGGTAACGCGCGCCGATCAATTACCCGATACGATTTCCAAGCGTGAGATTTCCGTGCTGTTCGATGCGCGTGTCGATTCAAGTCTGCCGTGGGAATTTCGCCCTGAAAAACGAAAAGTCACTGTGAAAATCGGCCAGCAAGGGGTGATCGCTTACCGGGCCGATAACCTGACGGCGCAACGCACCGTGGGCACCGCCGTCTATAATGTGACACCGCAAAAAGCGGCGAAATATTTTCACAAGACTCAATGTTTTTGTTTTGCCGAACAATTGTTGAACGGCGGCGAGATGGCACAGTTTCCGGTGATGTTTTTCTTTGATCCCGAACTCTTAGACGATCCTGAAATGGATGATGTGACGGATATTACGTTATCTTATACGTTTTATGCGGCTGACAGCAAAAATCTGGACCGCGCGTTGGCGCATTACGGCCAAAAACCCGATCAAACAAATAAATAAGTTAAGCGGATACCGCAAGGCGCGGCGGCATATTGTGAATGCGCAAGCGTTTGACGCGACGCGGATCCGCATCGGCGATTTCGATTTGAACGCCTGACGGATGGATCAGCAACTCGCCCCTGGTCGGCAAACGCCCTGCCAGAAACATCGCTAAGCCGCCCAACGTATGTGCCTCGTTACGTTCGTTTTCGGCAAAGATTTCACCGTATTTTTCTTCGAAGGCATCGATTGAATAGCGTGCATCGACCAAAATCGTGCCATCGGCTTTTTCAAATAAACGCGCCTCGGTCGTGATATTATGTTCGTCTGCGATTTCGCCTACGATGGCTTCCATCAAATCGCCCATCGTCGCCAAGCCGTCGACACCACCATATTCATCGATGACCAGTGCCAAATGTTTTTTTGATTGCTGCATCTGTAACAACAAATCGATGGCGCGCATCGCAGGAGATACGATCAATACTTCGCGCAATAAATCGCGCAACACTAAGGCTTCGCCTTCGGCCATGCGACGCAGCACGTCTTTGATGTGAATAAAGCCGACGATGTCATCCAAATGATCGTGATAGACGGGAATGCGCGAGTGAGGTGTCGAGCGGATCAATTCCAAAAATTCATCTGGTTTCGCTTGCACGTCGATCGCGATAATGTCGATACGGGGGACCATGACGTCTTCGGCGGTCAGACCGCTGAAATCCGTGATGTTGTCGATCAAGGTTTTTTCGGTCGCGTTTTCGTTTTGCGCAACGCGCGTCCCCGTTATCAGATACGCGACATAGGCTTTGGTTTGCGCAACAGAACGGGTTACTAGATTTCGCAGGGTCATATCATTCGAAGGGGTTATGAAGGAAAAAAAAGATCAAGGCTTTTTCGAAAGCTCTTTTTGCAATATGTGATCCAACGGATTATCTTTGAGATCAAGCAACGATGCCGATTTGCCGCCCGGTTGCCATTCATCGAATCGTTTGACGGCGGCAATATTGACACCGTCATCACCGAACAACGTAATTTCGACGATATCGGCGATGATAGGCTTGATGCTTGTGCCATCGGCCATCACGAAAGGAACCGTATCTGCCATCACAGGCTTGACCACGATCTGAACCGGATAGGTAACACCTATGTTGGAATAGGCTTGAAGATAAAAATATTCTTCATAGTGGAACGGGGCAATCATCGTTAGGACATCTTTGGCATTGCGCAAAAAGATACCGTAACGTTCCGTCGCCGTCAGATCGAAAACGATCGGCTCATCCGGCGTCAAGCCTTCCATTGTGATCGTATGTTTTGAGGGATTGGCTTCTTTGACCGTGACGCGTTTTTTCACCATCAGCACGCTGTCTTGATTTAAATCATCATAAGTGTGGCGCAGCAAGCTGACGCGTTGTTGATAAAGCACATCGCTGCCAAAACGGTTCGGGTCGCGCTTCACAGCGGGGTTCAATGCCATCAACGCATCGTAATCCGGCGTGATGCCCGTCAGCTTGTCATAGGTCAATGCTACTTCGACGGGAAAGGCTTCGTGCAGAACCTGCACGGGCGGTTCTTGCGCATGGGCGCGCGTGACGTCTGCGCCGAGTACACTCAAGATAATCGTTAAAACAGACGCAACACGGGCCGCCGAGATATTCATGAGATTATCATAACGATTCATGATGCGGGCGTAAAGAATGAAGTTAAGCCGCGCAATACTGTTTTGAGGCTCGATTTCGTTAACAGGATGTGCTTGTCAACTTTGGGATGAGATCATATCAGCCAGATTTTGATACATATTGACGAATAGTTCTTCACCGATGGTAAATACGACGACGACAATCGCCAACGAAATAGCGGCGGCGATCATCGCATATTCGATGGCAGTGGCGGCATCGATATTGCCTCGCCAGTTTTTGAAAAAATGCGCCAACCTATTGTTGGATGCGCAAATTGGAAAGCTCACGGCTGATTTGTTGAAATGCATTGAGAAGATCCGCTTGGGTTGGGGCGTTATAAAATTTATTGGCATCGGTTGCGCAATTTCGGTACAGATCGCGCGTCGTATTATTAAGCGATGTTGCAAACGTAATCGTATACACAGTAATGCCCAATGATTTCGCATAGGTGCAGGTTTCGGACATGCGCGTATTGGCGCGTGTCAATGCAGTCGCGCGGCTGGTGGTGCCAAGGACGTTATCCGATACGCGGCGAAACGCCGTCATGTCCGAACGCTGGTCGTTACATCCGTTGTGCCATTGCGATGGTTCGCAATAAATTTCGTTATTACCATCCGTCATCATAACCAGGACTTTGCGGAACGAATCGTCAGACCATTCCGCTCCCTGCGTAAACGGCTCTTCAGGGGACAAAACGCGCACGCCCCACGCCATGCCGACATTGCCCAAGGTTCCGCCGCGATTCCACGCCGTCAGATTTCCCAACTCGGTCAATAAATTCGCACGGCTATTGGTCAGAGGAATGATCGGCGTCGGGCATCCCAAATTCGGATGGCGCCAATTATTGCTGTTGCGCGATGATCCTACGGCATCAAGCGGTCCAGACGGCATGCTGAGATTCAAGGTACCGTTATTGTTGCGCCAATTATTATCCGCCATCGGCGTGCCGCTGCTGGGGGATGCAGCCGTATCCAGCCAACGGAACGGTGCCCAATATCCGCCAGCTGCGACCGATGTATCTTCGACATCGTTCGGATAAGCGCGTTCAATCACGCAGCCTTTCCACGCCGAGTTATCCGTCGTGCTGTAGGGGGCGTATTGTGTGCCGATCCAGGTTGCGACATACGGATTATTCGTGATCGCAACAGCATCTGCCCCAGGGTTGACCATCGCCGCATAGGGCACGATCGAGGTGTAAATATAATCTTCGTCATCGGCGCGGTCGTATAAAATATTCACGAAATCAATGGCGGCATCTTTGACGGCGCGAATATTCGTGCGCCCCCCCGAGGTCGACCACAACGATCCGGTATTGTCCAAGACTAATGCAACTTCAAGGCCACGCACGTCGCGGCGGATGCGGGCTTCGGCATGTACGGTCAACGTATTATAACCGATTAAGCGTACGAAAGCCGTATCCACATCTGCATCGGCACTGACGACATATTCGTTTTCTAATTGCTCGATTTCAACATTATACGGATCACCCAAAGCAGCTTCGGGATAATTCGCGTTGAAAAAATCATGAAAGCGGTCTTCGATCGCAGCTTCATTACCCGACGAGGCCGCCGC
>JANODM010000254.1:0-2254 GCA_031412695.1 Alphaproteobacteria bacterium | reverse complement strand
TCGCCTCCTTTTTCTTACATATTTTTTGCGTAACTGGACTTTTGACTAATAGATCTCAATCCTGACCTAGTGCATCCTTAAGAAAACTTTCCATCCCCTGCCTTCCTATGGTTTCTATCCGTACCGTAGTCCCCGTTATTATTTCTGCTCAAATTGCCATGGCAGTAGGTTTAACAGGATTAATTTCATATATTAATGGGCAGAAGGCAGTTAACGACGTTGCCTCTCAACTGCGCGAACAACTGGCAATTCGTATTGATAGCCACGTTAGTAATTATCTAGCAACTCCTCAATTAGTATTGGGCACAATGGCAAACCAGTTTAAGCTGGGTCTGCTGTCGCCTCAAAACATCATGGAACCCAGAAATCTCAGCCAGATTGAACGTTACTTGGGACAACAAAGCTACCTATTTAACTCAGTTAGCTATCTTCTAGTTGCTAACGAGCAAGGCGAGTACGTGGGGGTTGAAAAATCAGACCAGGGTAAACGCACCCTTAATTTAGCAAATAATGGCGGAGCCTTTCGGATTTATGAAATTGATAGCGAGGGAAGTCATGATCAACTCATTAAACAGTCAGGTCGGTATGATCCGCATGATCGCCTCTACTATAAAACAGCGATAAAAGCAGGCAAACAAAGTTGGACTGAAGTCTATAATGCCTTCGGTTACGAAAATCGTCCTACTATTACGGCGACCCAACCCATTTATCGTCAGCTTAGTAACGGACAAGAAGGCGAATTGTTAGGCGTCATTGGAGTAGATCTGATTCTTTCGCAGATTAGTCAGTTTTTAAGCGAGTTAGAAATTAGTAAGTCGGGAATGGCATTTATTATTGAGCCATCAGGGACGTTAATTGCCACCTCAACCGGAGAACCCGTTATCACTCAAGACGCTAACAAAAAAAATCAGCGGGTGATGGCGACCAATAGCAAAAATGCTTTAATTCGCGGTACAGCAGAGTATCTTCAGAAACATTACGGGAGTTTTAGAATTGAGAAAGATGCCCAACTCGTCGATTCCATTGGCAACAAACGAAATTTTGTAGAAGTGCGATCGTTCAAGCAATTTGGTTTGCAATGGCTAGTAATAGTCGTTATTCCTGAGTCTGATTTCATGGCAAAAATTCAGGAAAACTCACGCACCACCTTTTTGCTATGTTTAGGTTCTCTAGTCGTTGCGTCCGTTGTTGGCTTATTAACAGCTCGTCGGCTAACTCACCCTATTCTAATCCTTAGCTCAGCAGCAACTGCTATTGAAACCGAAACTTACACTCCCGAATTACTGGCAACTACAATCAAGCGCAAAGATGAGTTTGGTCAACTCGCCCGAATTTTTTACGCAATGGCAGAACAAGTTAAGACGCGATCGGGGAATTTGCGAGATAAAATTCGGCAACTAGAAGTAGAGGCTGACCAAACTAAACGAGAATCATCAGTCTACGAAACAGATGACGCTCTGATGATTCGAGAATTACTCGAACGAGCAAGAGGAATTCGCCACGGACGGTAACAGCGTCTCAGCAAGTAATGAATAGACATAAGAACGTTTTCTAACTCACAGACTTTAAAGATTTATCCTCAACCATTTCTCATGATTCCTTGTACCACTAGTCCTGAACAGGGTTCATGATGGATCACATAGTTGCTAACACTACCCATCATCACTTCAGTCATTCCTTGCCGCTCCCAACGACCTAGAACGATGAGATGCGCACCCCAATTCTGGGCTAACTCACAGATGCTAGATCCTGGCATTCCAGTTAAACAGGTATAGACATCAGCAACCGTGTCAATTCCCCATAAACGCGCCTGTCGGAACCTCAGCATCCATCCGCAGCGCATGAACCAACATGAGTGAACCATTGCCTTTCGCTTTAGACTTTATCCCTGCACAATTTTCCCTCCCTGTACTGTCAAAATTTGAGAAGACTTGAGCCATAGGGCATCAAATGACCCTAAGTGAGTAGTTGTAATCAAGGTCTGAAATCGATCTTGAATGGTCTCTAGCAGCTTATTTTGGCGCGTTAAATCCAACTCCGCCAACACATCATCTAACAACAGCAGCGGCGGCTCTCCCACTACGGTCTCAATCAACTTTAATTCCGCTAGCTTTAATGCCAACACCAGCGTTCGCTGCTGTCCCTGAGAACCGTACTGCCGCGCTGGGGTGTGGTTAATCATAAACTCCACCTCATCGCGGTGGGGACCCACTAATGTTGTTCCTTGATGCTGCTCCGCGATCGCCCGCATCTG
>JANODM010000253.1:0-3278 GCA_031412695.1 Alphaproteobacteria bacterium | reverse complement strand
CTCGATCATGCGACCGCCGCCGCCATGCTTGCGCCAGTTATAATCCCAGAAAGCAACATTATCATAACGCGCCGCAGCCCGATGACCGCAACCATTGATTTGGTCCATATCTTTCCAGCGTGAAATACCCAAACACGAGGTGAATGTTTTAAAACCGTTCTCATGAGCATATAACGCCGTACGTTCAAAACGCATATCGAAACATTCTGTGCAAGGCTCGCCGCGCTCGGGCGCCATTTCCATGCCTTTGACACGAGCGAACCAATTTTCCGTGTCGTAATCGGCATCGATAAACGGAATGCCCATCTTGTTCGCGAATTCGATGTTCTCGACTTTGCGCAGATCATATTCTTTGCGCGGATGGATATTCGGATTGTAAAAATAAATCGTCAGATCCAAGCCTGACGCGACCATTGCTTCCATGACTTCGCCGCTGCATGGTGCGCAGCAAGAATGCAACAAGACCTTTTCCCCGCCTTCGGGGATCGGGATATGCACGCGCGCATCCATGGTGGTGGAAGTGTAGGTCATTTTGATTAGCCTAAGATACGCCGCCAAAAGGATTTCGGCTTTTGCTCAGGCGTTGAATCTTTTGGCTTAGTCGTCACCTCTGTTGTGACGGTTGCCTGATTTAATTTGAAGATACTTTCTTGGTCAATTGTTTTAAGTTTTGAAATATCGGTCCAACTAACCACAGGCAAACATTCTTGTTTTGGTTTTTCTTCATTACTAAGCCATAAAAGTGCAGCATTTTTATTATCTCTGAATTTTTCAGTAGCTTCGTTGACTTTTTTAAAATCTTCTAAGCTTGCAGCGGTAAACATAGTAATGGATGCACCTACTTTGTCATTTAGCGAAGCGGTTGCCATTTGATCATAACTTGACACAGAGCCATGTACCATTTGCCCCTTAAGCGCAAGCATTGCTGTTAGCATTCCCAAATCAACAGTTTCGTCTGAAACTTCACTATAATACATAGAAACTATTTGCATGAGCTACCTCTCAAAAAGCCCAAGGTAATCGATTTGAAAAATATGTCAATATAGATTACTAACGATACGGGCTGTCTTTAATAATATTCAGCTGTAATTGCGGTTCCCAACGGTCGCCATTAGCCAACAGTTTTTCTTTATTATAAAACAATTCTTCGCGGGTTTCAGTCGAGAATTCAAAATTCGGACCTTCGACAATGGCGTCAACGGGGCACGCCTCGGCACATAAACCGCAATAAATGCACTTCGTCATGTCGATATCATAACGCGTCGTGCGGCGTGAACCGTCTTCGCGTGGTTCAGCCTCGATCGTGATCGCTTGCGCCGGGCAAATTGCTTCGCAGAGTTTGCACGCAATGCAACGTTCCTCGCCGTTCGCATAGCGGCGCAACGCGTGTTCGCCACGAAAACGGGGCGAAATAGGCCCCTTCTCGTATGGATAGTTCAATGTTACGCGTGGTTTGAACATGTATTTGAACGTCAGATAGAAACCCTTGATGATTTCGATCAATAAAAATTGGCGCGCGGCTGCAAAGGCTTTCATCGCACGACTCCCGGCAGATTATCCGTATACATCAGCAAGCCCGCGACAAATACGACATAGAAAATCGAAAACGGCAAGAACACTTTCCAACCCAAACGCATCAGTTGATCATAGCGGAAACGCGGCAATGTCGCGCGCGACCAGATGAAACAAAATAATACGGCACATACTTTAATTACGAACCAAAAGAACGGCGGCACCCAATTCCATACGACCCAATCGGCGTTGAACGGCGCTTGCCAGCCTCCCAAAAACAGAATCGTCAACATCGCCGACATCAATATCATATTCATATATTCGCCCAGGAAAAACAGGCCGAATGTCATCGCTGAATATTCAACGTTATAGCCACCGACCAATTCGGATTCGCCTTCGGGCAAATCAAACGGCGCGCGATTGGTTTCCGCCAAAGCCGAGATAAAGAAAATGACCATCATTGGCAACAACACAATCGTCATCCACCACGGGCGGACGACTTCGACGATATCGGTCAAACGAAAACTGCCAACCGATAAAATGACGGTAATGATGACCAAACCGATAGATACTTCGTAAGAAACCATTTGTGCCGCGGAGCGCAAGCCGCCCAAAAATGCGTAACGAGAATTCGACGCCCAACCTGCCATCAAAATGCCATAGACGCCCAACGACGATACGGCGAATAAATACAACACGCCCACATTCAAATCGGCCAATACCCAGCCAGGTGAAAAAGGCACAACCGCCCACGACACAAGCGCAAGCGCGAATGTGATCATCGGTGCGATCAGGAAGACAATTTTATTCGCACCTGACGGAATAATCATTTCTTTTGACAGCAATTTGACGCCGTCAGCAATCGGTTGCAGCAAGCCGAACGGCCCGACCGTCATCGGTCCTTGACGCAATTGCATTGCCGCCATGACTTTGCGTTCCGCATAGGTCAAATACGCCATCGCCAAAATCAGCGGCACTGTGACCAATAGGATTTTGCCCAGGATTTGGACCAGAGGAATGATGTAATCGTGTAGAAATTCGGACATGCAGCCTTTATAGCGGATTTAACGGTTATTGCCAAAGGGATTTTGGCCATTTTCAAGATAGAAAACCGTTTTTGCCTCTTTAGCTTTTACCGCTTGAGCTACGCGTTGGGATAACGCCTCGCCCAGTAATGTCAAAGCCTTGTCGACAGGGTAAAAACCGTATTCGACGATTTCATTGTTATCGATACGAATGTCTGTTATTTGCGCTTGCGTTAATGGAACGGTATCAAAGATTACCTGTAAACTATCCGTCACAGGTGGGCGAGCCGATTTATAATCCACACAAAGCAAAGATGTAATGATGACATCAATTCCGATTTCTTCTTTCGCCTCGCGATTTGCCGTTTGCATCAACGACTCATTTAAATCGGTGATGCCACCCGGGATTTCCCAATAATTTTTATAGCTAGGTTTAACGATTAAGATCTCACCAGATTGATTGAAAATCAAAACGCCCGCTGCGTGATGTTTTTTGGGAATTGTTTTATAATATTCTTCGGGCGGTAATTTTTCTGTCATTTCAAGCCTTATACTTAATGACACTCACTTGGCCATTGGATTCTAAACAGGCCTCTTTAACTTTTTTGATGTCATCGACGCCGTTGAACCGTAGCTGTGCCATTAATTCATCTTTCGTAATATACTCTGCACGCATGTTTTTAGTTAACATGCGCCCCTTTTTAATCAAACTCACGCGGGCGGGCGAAAACCAACGCTCTA
>JANODM010000252.1:0-2190 GCA_031412695.1 Alphaproteobacteria bacterium | reverse complement strand
TTTTGGCTTGTTGGGTTTTACGGGCTGAGGTGATTTTTGCTGCTTGGCGTCGGTCATGAATAAAACTCCCTACCTCTATAGATGTGCCCTGTTCCAGGCTTGCTTTCAAGGGGCAGACTGGCATAATCGCCACCATGGCAGATCTTTTACGCAATTCCCCAAAACCCTCCGACAGTTACTCGGCGGCCGACATCGAAGTTCTTGAAGGGCTTGAACCGGTACGTCGCCGTCCCGGCATGTATATCGGCGGCACAGACGAACGCGCCTTACAACATCTTGTTGTCGAAGTATTGGATAATTCGATGGATGAAGCCGTCGCCGGTCACGCGACGACGATCGAGATGTCGATGAACGAAGACGGTTCGATTTCAATCGCCGATAACGGTCGCGGTATTCCGATCGACCCGCATCCGAAATTTCCGAAAAAATCCGCGTTGGAAGTTATTCTGACGATGTTGCACTCGGGCGGAAAATTTTCCAACAAAGCCTATGAGACATCCGGTGGTTTGCACGGTGTCGGCGTATCCGTCGTGAATGCCTTGTCTGAAAAGCTGATCGTCGAAGTCGCACGCGATAAAACATTGTATCGTCAAACCTATTCCAAAGGTCATCCGACGTCGAAAATCGAAAAAGTCGGTGCGATCAATCGTCGCGGAACGGTGATGACGTTTTTCCCCGACATGACGATTTTTGACAAAGGGGTACAATTTAACCCTAAGAAATTATTTCAACTGGCAAGGTCCAAAGCGTATTTATACAGCGGCGTGAAAATTCACTGGAAATGTCCGGCTTCACTTATTCGCGATGCGGAAACACCGACCGAAGCGACCATTCATTATCCGCACGGCTTGAGCCAATTTTTACAAGACGATTTGGGCGAAAATGCCGTTCCCGATAATGCGTTGTTCAAAGGCGAAGCGAATTTCCCTGATAAACAAGGTCGCCTGGAATGGGCAATTTGTTGGCCGGACGTCGATGAAGGATTTATTCACAGCTATTGCAATACGATTTTTACCCCGCAAGGCGGAACGCACGAAGACGGTTTGCGTCGTGCACTGGCCCAAAGTATTCGTGATTATGGCGATCGTTTAAACGAAAAAAACGCTGCAAAAATTATCGCCGATGACGTGATCGTGGGTTGCGCCAGTTTACTGTCCGTCTTTATTCGTGAACCGCATTTCCAAGGCCAAACCAAAGAAAAACTGGTCAGCCGAGATGTAACGAAATGGGTCGACAATATCCTTAAGGACAAATGCGATTTGTGGTTGACGTCTAATCCTAATTTGTCGCGTACGATTTTAGATTTGATTTTGCGTCGTACTGAAGAGCGCCTAAACAAAAAAGATAGTAAGTTACAACGTAAAACGGCGACCAAGCGATTACGTTTGCCCGGCAAGCTTTCTGATTGCACGCAAAACAGTGCGGAAGGTACCGAGATTTTCATCGTCGAGGGTGACTCTGCGGGCGGATCAGCCAAACAAGCACGTGACCGCAATATCCAAGCCATTCTACCGTTACGCGGTAAAATTCTGAACGTCGAAAGCGCATCTGAAGAAAAACTGATGCAGAACCGTGAAATTCAGGATTTGACGATTGCAATGGGTTGCGGTTTAGGCCGTGATTTCAAACTGGATGATATCCGGTATGAACGTATCATTATCATGACCGATGCCGATGTCGATGGTGCGCATATTGCCTCTTTGTTGATGACGTTTTTCTTCACGAAAATGCCGGGCTTGGTCGAAAGCGGACGTTTATTCCTGGCTCAGCCGCCGTTATACCGTTTGGTTCAGGGCAAAAAATCAGCTTATGCGTATTCAGAAGCGGAAAAAGAAGCCACGATCAAAAAAGATTTTGACGGTACGAAAAAAATCGACATCAGCCGTTTTAAAGGTTTAGGCGAAATGCCTCCTGCGATGTTGAAAGAAACCACGATGAACCCCAAATTGCGGCAATTATTACGGGTTGTGGTAAATGATGGAAACAAAGAACAGGCTCAGACGCTTGTACAAAACTTGATGGGAAAAAAAGCTGAAGCGCGCTTTAAGTTTATTCAAGATAACGCCTTAGCTGTGAAAGATTTGGACTTAGTATGACGGAAATAAAAACGACCTTTACCGATCTTGGTTTGTGTCAAGCATTACTGGACGCCTTGTCGGCGGTCGGGTATCAGCACCCTACTCCAATTCA
>JANODM010000251.1:0-2244 GCA_031412695.1 Alphaproteobacteria bacterium | reverse complement strand
TGTCGCGGCGGTGATGTTGAGGCCCGTGCCTGCGGCCTTCGGATTCAGGACGAGGCACGCAGGCCCGGCGTGTGCCGAGAAGCTGTCGACAATGGCCTGCCGGTCCGGCTGAGGGGTAGAACCATTGATAGCCCCCCACATGGCAACCGGCAGCCTGCCGGATGCGGCCTCACGGATGATCTCCCCGCAGCGGTTGAAGCCCGCGAACAGCAGCACTTTCTGACCAGTCCGGAATGCCTCGTCGATGATCGCGATCGTGCGCTCGACCTTCGGGGTGACCAAGGGAAGACCAGCGCGCCTCGAGATCTCGGCCTCGTCGTCGTCCGCGCCCTCCCGGCCCTGCAGCCAGGGATGGGCGCAAAACAGCTGGAGCTGGCCCGTCGCAACCAAGTTTCCCGCAACCGGGTATTTCGCGAGGGTCTCGGTGAGTACCTGCTCGTAGAGGAGGGAAAGCGCATCGCCGAGCTCAAGCGGGACATCGATGTCGATCCGTTCAGGCAGATCCCCGGCAACGTCCCGGACCTTGCGGCACAGGATGACCGGATCGGTAAGCCGCGCAAGACCCCGCGCCGCGTCCTCGCTGTCCGGAAACTCGGATTCAAAGGCATCGCGATGGCCGAGGAGGTCCGGGATGGCGATATCGGTGAGCGACCAGAGGTCGAGCAGGGATGTCTCCACCGGTGTTCCGGTCATCGGGATCGACCGGTCTCGCGGAATCCGTGCGATGGCGCGGCGTCGTCCTGAGTCCGGATTCTTGAGTGCCTGAGCCTCGTCACAGATCAGCCAGCTCCATCGCATCCCGGAAAAGATCGCGATGTCATTCACCACGGTGTCGTACGTCGCGAGCACGACCTGCGCGCGCTTGAGGCCCGCTGTGATTCCTGTGCGATGGGGACCGCGATGGATCAGCACCGACAGTTCTGGCGCAAACCGCAGGATCTCCTTCCGCCAATTCGCGATAAGGCTCGTCGGACAGATGATCAGGGCTGGTGCGTCGGGCGCAGGCCTGTCGCTCAGCAGGAGCGAGATGATCTGGATCGTCTTGCCTAGCCCCATCTCGTCGGCAAGAATCAGCCCGCCGGTGTGGCGGACGGTCTGGAGCATCCACTCCACGCCCTGCGCCTGGTAGGGGAACAGCTCGGCGTGCAGGCCCGGCACTTTACCATGCAGCGGGATCGTGGAGGCCACGTCCCGCCCCGGCCGGAAGACGTCCTCGTCAGCGACAACCGGAATATCGCTTCCGTCAAGGCGAAGCAGTGCAATCACATCAGCGAAGGCCAGGTCCTCGGGATCGGCATCCCCGAGCATTGCGCGGATTGCAGCGGGTGTGTCGTGGGGCAGCGGCCGGATCATCCCGCCGTCATCGATCCAGTTGTGGTCAACCCCAGGCGCGAGCCACTCGCTTCTCTCACCGCGGACTATGCGACTTCCGACTAGGATTGCCCTGAATCTCGTGCCGTTCTTCGCGATGCGCAGTTCCGGCTGAACAAGCCGGGATGACACTTCCCGGTCTTCCGGCGGACTCTTGCTCAGGGCGCGGAAGTCTGCCGGCAGGCTGGCTGGTATGTCAGTCAAGGCTCAGCTTCCCCCTCAGCTCTGCGGGTGTCCAGGGCACCGGGCGACGGGTATGGGCGGCCCGGTGGCAGTTCGGGCAGAGGGGGACGAGGTCGGTCGCGGGATCGTAGGCCCGCGGCTCGCCTACCAGCGAGAGGGGCTGCAGGTGATGAACCTCGATTATGCCACCCGCGTCTCCGTAGCGCGCCACCGGCTCGGTCTCGCAGACGACGCAGCGCGCGCCATGGATACGGATGCAGAGCAGGCGGTTGCGCGGATTGCGTTCCCGTCGCCTGACCAGCCCGACCTTGATGGCCCCCTCGACCTCGCCACCCGGAACCTCCGGTTCGCATACGGGATCGTAACCGTAAAGCTCGGCCATCGCCGCAAGGATGGGAGTGACGAGCTCACGGCATGTAATGATCAACGCCTCGTCATCGAAACGCGCCAGGATGCCTCGCTTCTCGGCGACGATCGTGAAGGTCCCGTCGGTAATGTTCCAGTCCGCCAGTTGCTGGTCGCCGCTGATCGCTACCTGCGCAGTTTCGGCGACCGTGGCAACCAGCGCCCGTGCGAGCTGGAATTCCTCCGGCTCGGCCCGTCCCATCTGGGCAATCGTGGCAGCTGCAAAGTTTCCGAAGCTGAGGCGCGCCTGCAGGCGGCTGAGTCCCGTCGGGCGAAGAGTGACGA
>JANODM010000250.1:0-1847 GCA_031412695.1 Alphaproteobacteria bacterium | reverse complement strand
CACCCATGGCCATTACATTTAAAAACCGCGTTCTGACCGCTGCTTTGCTTGGAACTGTTTTCGTCGTGCCTGTCGCCATGGCCCAGAATACCGTGGATAGTTCCGATATGACGACATTGGATGTGTCGGCCGTGGTTCATGTAAACGTTCCGCCGGATATCGCTCAGATCAGTGCAGGTGTTTTGAGCGTCTCCACAACCGCACAAGAAGCGTTAAAGCAAAACGCCGCCAAAATGACTAGCGTTTTTGCCGCGTTGAAAAAAGCAGGTATTCCTGAAAAAGATATTCAAACCACGGGTGTCAATATAAGTGCGCAATATGTGTATGTTGAAAACAAAAGTCCGACGGTTACCGGATACCAGGCCAGCAACAATGTCAGCGTCACGCTGCATGACATGAAAGAAATCGGCAAAGTATTGGACACGTTGGTTGAACAAGGTGCCAATCAATTGAACGGTCCGAATTTTTCCGTTGAAGACCCTGACAAATTACTGGACAAAGCCCGTATACAAGCCGTTCAAAAAGCCAAAGCACGCGCTGATTTATTTGCAGGCTCTGCAGGTTTAAAAGTCAAACGGATTATCTCCATGTCTGAATCAAGCGGACACAACTCACCCCAGCCTCCGTATCCGATGATGATGAAACGTGAGATGGCGGCTGATGCGGCTGCTTCGTCTCCGGTTGCGGCAGGCGAAGTCGGCCTCAGCGTTACGGTTAACGTGACGTATGAGTTGATGCAGTAAGTTTTTTCAACGCTTTGTCATGAAAACGACTTAACGTCAATAATCCGACAACGGCTCCGATCCCGGCAAGCAACATATCTTTTTGCGTGTCCCACGTGTCGCCTTGCGTACCTAAGAAATCATTTGCATCTTCGCCTGATGTAAATGCGGCTGCCCATTCCAAAATTTCGTAAACGGCACTAATTCCGAAACATGCGAAAACGATAATCGCAAAAAGCCATTTGCCCGCTTTAAGTGGTGATGTACGAAGCAAGAGTTCACGGATCACCAATGCGGGAATAAAGCCTTGAGCAAAGTGACCAACCTTGTCATAGCTGTTACGGTCATGACCGAAATAATCACGGATCGTATCAAACAACGGCACTTTGGCGTAAGTGTAATGGCCACCAACCGCCAAGATAATAGCGTGAATGACAATCAAACCGTAAATCAAATGCGTCAACGGAAAGCGGCTATAGGTCGCAATCAATAACGGCACGACAATCAAAATAGGCGCGATTTCCAACCACCACGTAAAGCGGTCATGCGGCCCGATCCCTGATAGGATCAAGGCGGCAAGAAGGATAATCAAACACGCAAGCGGAAAATAAAAAGCTTTCATTCTAAAATAAAAATTTGCTCCGATTAGAAGAAAAGGGAAAACTAATTCGTAAGCGCTACATAGTCCCATCCGCGAGTTGCACCGTTGCAGACATACCATCGGTTATTGCTTGTGTCGATGCTTTGACGGCCTCTCTCGGCGTCGTTGTCGCAATCGGCGGCGGGGGGCGCTCCTGCGTTATTGTCGGTGGCTTGGAAATATCCTCCGTCTTGGACTTGGAGCATGCTTTGTGGATCGTTAGTGCCAATCCCAACGTTGCCACTGCTCATTATTCGCACTTTTTCCGTTGGGGATGCTCCGCCAGTTGAAGTTGAAAAAATCAGATCGCCCGCATAGGTAGCGTTCCCGATGTTTGTAATTGCTGCACCGACTTTTGCAATCTGCGTGTGAAATGATGTTGTTCTGTTCGCACTAAAGATGAGGGAAGCTGTGTTATTCACGGTCGCACTCCCAGTGTTGAAAAGGTCAAGGATAACTCGGTCTCCTCCAGGTGACCACCCACC
>JANODM010000249.1:0-3048 GCA_031412695.1 Alphaproteobacteria bacterium | reverse complement strand
GTGGATGGGAATTAAACGAACTCACAGCTTTGCCACTGCAGCCGGTACGCGGTCAGGTCACATATATCGACGCGCCACTTGAATTGAAATGCCCGGTATTATTCGGGTCGTACGCAGCACCGACGACAAACGGTTTGTGGGCGTT
The DNA here is from genome assembly GCA_031412695.1 of Alphaproteobacteria bacterium. GTDB lineage: Bacteria > Pseudomonadota > Alphaproteobacteria > Micavibrionales > SZUA-601 > JAQGJA01. The sequence continues at coordinate 2,903 of JANODM010000249.1, read as the reverse complement.
GGGCGCAACATTCGAACAAGGCCTAAGCGATCCAATCCTTCAACACTCCGCCAGCGAAAAAAACGTGAAGGCGGTGCGCGATATGTTGAAGATTGATCCGTCCATAACGATCAGACACGAATGGGCAAATATCCGCACCGCCTCGCGCGATCGTTTTCCTATCGTTGGAAAACTAGATGAAAATATGTACGTATCCGGCGCATTAGGATCGCACGGTATTCAATTTGCGTTGTTGTTGGGTGAAATTATCGCCTGTTACATGACAAACGCGCCGATTCCTATTGGCAAGGACGCGTTACGTGTTTTATCCGTTGAACGATTCAAAAATTAAGCCGGGGTAACGATATTGTAACCGGCCACGTCGGATGGTGCGCGAACCGCTATGGTCGTCAATTCTTGGCTAGTTTTATGTGCTTGCGCTAAACGCGCGGCTGCACAAGTACCAGGACATGCCATACCTGTTCTTGCACAGATTGTTTGACCGTCTTGACTAAATTGTTGGGTTGTTTTGCACATCGGGGCGGCTTTCAAAGAAATCAATATTTAAGCGATAATGATTATCACTACACTTTCTTTGCTCCGTCAACCGAATTCTTCACATCCGTGTGCTATTCGTCGTAACGCTTAAATAGTTCTTTGATTTCCATTATTTTTTTGTTTTTATCAGCCGCCTGACCATTTGTCATAGCTTCAGCTACACAGCCCTGCAAATGCAATTCCAAGACGTTGGCCTCGATCGTTTTCAGTGCCGCGCGTGCTGCGCGCAATTGGGTCAAAATGTCGGGGCAATAGCGGTTTTCAGCGATCATTTTTTTTTACGCCCTCCACTTGACCCACGACGCGATTCAATTTTCCTATCTCGGCACTGTGATCAGGGTGTTGATGCGTTTCGCAGCAATCTTTTGTCATGTTATTTGTCCTATGAAATTAGTTTTGCGGCGATAAACGCGAAAAAGAAACCGATAAGATACATTGTCAACGAAACAAAATAAATGATCCGACTAATGTTGCGCGTTTGTGTGCAGGATCGTGCTAGTGCAGGATCCATCGGGCACGGAATAAAGCGTGACCGATATTGTAAAAAGCCTGCAAGGCTTAGCATGATGCCTGAAAATACGAACAGATAAACTTTATGTTCACCCAACCATATTAGTTGCGGAAACGTACTGACAAGACCGGCAAATGTCGCACTCATACCTAACATCACCAACAAGGCGGGCAAGGCGCAGCAAATCAACGTACTGAAACTTGTCAGCAACGTAAAAAACGTCAGGATTTTACCATGCTTTTCCATTTTTTATTTTTTCGTTTGCGTTTCATTCATATGGTGAATTGTCGATACGTCATAGCCTGCGTGCAGAACAAGTTTTTTGATCGTCGCATCGTCAATCGTTTGTCCCTTTTTTACGCCTAACGTGATCATTTTATCTTCTAGGGAGATATCCACCGTTGAAACGGCTTCTTCCTTGAGAAAAACCTTTTTCAAACTTTGAGCACAAAAATCGCATACCATACCATTGATGCCGACATGCACGACATTGTCCGTCATTTTTTCCGCACTCATAGCGACAGCTGTGTTTTCCTGAGCTGCATACACGGTCACAGGCGACATAGTCATCAACGCAATAATCAACGCTATTTTCTTCATGCTCTTTCTCCCTAAGTAAAAGTCAGTTTTCAAAAACGAATGATTGCATTCGCAACAGGCGTTTTTGTCGTTAAGTTATAGCCGCCTTCGAACAGTAAAACGTTCTTGTATACACGCAGCATCGGTACGGCTTGCCAATTCTTGGTATCTTCGGGTTGGTGCAAGACGTGAAACATCAACCAGGTTTGTATCTCTCCTGAACGAGCCAGATGCGGTGCCACCCCCGCCCCTGCCGATTGTATGAATTCGCGTTTGTCCGGATTAGGTGATGTTGTCATTTTGTTGTCGTACTGAATCATCACGCGGCGATTTTCCCAATCCGTTTTCAAACCGACAAAGGCTTCAGGGCGCTCGGCCATCCCTAAGGCTGATTCCACATAAATATTGGCTTGGCTGCCCGGATTATTCCAACGCTTAATCAAATTATTCATTTGGATACCGTTGAACAACTCACCGCTGTCGCGGTCATAAGCGGTACGATAGCCCACCGCTGTGCGTGTTGTGATGGTGTAATGCATCAGCGCGCTGTTTTCATCGTCATCATTTTCGGTGATAAACGTCCATCCGCCTGGATAAGAAACAGGGCGCGCAAAAACCGGTGCAGAAAAAAAGATAATGAGAAAAGCACAAAGATAGCGAGTCATGTCTTGATTATATACCCCCCATGGGTATAAGTCAAGCCTTATTGGATCGCTGAGATAGTCTCGTCACCTGCACCGACATCTAGGTCGTTCAAATCTGCCGCCAAGGATGCAGCTTCGGATTCTTCGGTCATATTGTGGTGATCGTATAACATCGCCAGACCTTGATCATTCGAGGTTGGCAAATCAGCCAACATTGAATTTACCCCTGCCATAACTTGGGTTGCAGGCTCCACGATCGTTACAACATAAGTATTGATTTGACCGCGATAGAAGGGAAACAGATTACCCATGCGATCAGCTACGGCATCGACAACCAACGGGTTGCCCGTACCGGCCGCATCATGCAAAGCCGTTTCAATGACCGACGGCAAAGCCTGATCGGCAAAGACCAAGCTAGGTGTGCTCAAAGCGGCAATGAATAGAATGGTTTGAAAGAAGCGGCTCATAATGTCCCTTGTGACATGCAGATAGTAAACGAAGTCTTTACATCTGTCAATTTAATTTTCATAATTTTGAATGAAATATGCCGCAAAACAACAAAAAAGAGAGGCTAAAAGCCTCTCTTTTCATCAGAGCGTTGAAAACGGAATTACGCCGAGTGGCGAACGTCC
>JANODM010000248.1:0-3500 GCA_031412695.1 Alphaproteobacteria bacterium | reverse complement strand
CACCCATGTTGATTACGTGAATGTCGATGCACCGAAAGGCGGCGAATTGAAATTGGCCGTCGTCGGTTCATTCGACAGTTTAAATCCGTTCATTATCAAAGGTCTGCCAGCCGCCGGATCAGGCATGACGACGTTGACGCTGTTGGAGAAAACATTGGATGAACCACTCAGCAGTTACGGGTTATTAGCCGAAAAAATGCAAGTCGCGGATGATCGTTCGTGGATTACATTCTATTTGCGCAAACAGGCCGTATGGGATGATGGTAAACCCGTGACCGCCGATGATGTGGTGTGGAGTTTCGATACGTTGTTGAAAAAGGGCCAGCCGTTTTTCCGCAGCTATTATTCGCAAGTCGATAAAGTTCAGAAGCTGGACGCACATACCGTCAAATTCATCTTTAAACGGGCGGGCAACCGCGAATTGCCGTTGATCGTCGGCGATATTCCGATTTTACCGAAACATTATTGGACATCCGAAAATCGCGATTTCAGCAAAACTACGTTGCAACCACCCGTCGGAAACGGGCCCTATCGTGTCAAATCCGTCGATGCGGGTCGTCAAATTATTTACGAACGCAATAAAGATTGGTGGGCCAAAGATTTGGCGTTGAATAAAGGACGCTATAATTTTGATCGTATTATCTTTGATTATTACCGCGATCCGGGTGTGTCGTTCCAAGCCTTTTTAAGCGGTAGCGTTGATTTCCGCCAAGAAAATATCGCTAAAAACTGGGCTCAAGGGTATGATCACCCGTCCGTGAAAAGCGGTAAGATCAAACGCGACGTCATCAAGCACGGATTGCCCAGCGGGATGCAGGGATTTGTCTATAATACACGCCGCGATATCTTCAAAGATGCAAAAGTCCGCGAAGCTTTGGCTTATGCGTTTGACTTTGAATGGTCCAATAAACAATTCGCTTTCGGCAGCTATGTTCGCAACAACAGTTATTTCGCCAACAGCGATTTATCGGCGGCTAATCCGATAAATGATGCTGAAAAAGCATTGCTGGAGCCGTATCGCGATCAAGTGCCATCGCGTGCGTTTACCGATGTCTATGCGCCGCCGAAAACAAGCGGTACGGGTGATATTCGCGGTAATCTGCGAACGGGGCTTGCGTTGCTGAAAGACGCAGGTTGGACGTTGCACAACGGCGTGCTGAAAAACAAAGACGGAAAGACATTCGAATTTGAAATCCTGACGGATTCGGGAATGTTCGATCGTTGGATTTTACCGTTTGTGGGCAATTTGAAAAAAATGGGGATTAAAGCAAGTTTGCGTGAAATCGATGCGGCTCAAATGCAAAATCGTTTGAACGATTTCGATTTTGACATGACTGTCACTGTTTACGGCCAAAGCTTGACCCCCGGTAATGAACAAAGCGCATATTTCGGTTCGGAAATGGCGGACATGCCCGGCAGTCAGAACTTGATGGGTGTGAAAAATCCGGCAGTGGACGCCATGATCGATAAAATCATTCACGCCGAAACGCGCGAGCAATTGATCTCGGCTACGCGGTCGTTGGATCGTTTGTTATTGTGGAATTTCTATGTGATCCCGCAATGGTACACGAATACGTTCCGTATCGCTTATCGTGACACGCTGGGCCATCCGGCGGAAAACCCGCCTTATGGGTTGCCTGTGACTGAAACCTGGTGGGCAAAGCCCGCGGCGGCCGAATAATTACTACTTAGCGCGTAAGCCGTCAAAGAAGGCACTGTCGGTCGACAAAACCAACATGTTGTCTTTGCGTGACAACGTCTCTTTATAGGACTGTAACGAGCGGTAAAACGCATAGAACTCGGGATCGCGTTCATAGGCTTTGGCGTAAATACGGCTGGCCTCTTCGTCGCCCTGACCCTTTAGAATCTGAGATTGGCGTTGCGCATCAGCTATTAGAACGGTGCGTTCTTTGTCGGCATTGGCCCGGATTTCCAAAGCACGCTTTTCACCCATCGAGCGAATTTCCTGAGCGCGCTGTTCACGTTCCGATATCATGCGATTAAAAGTTGCTTCCAAAAGGTTTTTGGTTAAATCAGCGCGGTTGATACGCACATCGATGATTTCAATCCCTAAATCCGATACGGCACCATTCAAGCGTTTTTTAATTCGCTCCATCAAACCGGCGCGCTCTTTGGACAAAAGTTGCTCGATGGTCGTGCGACCCAACACGTCACGCGTGGTGGAGTCCATTTCGTTTGAAATACGCAAGCGTGCCGCTTCTTCAGAGCTTAGGCGCTGACGAAAACGCAACGGATCGGTAATGCGATAGCGTGCAAACGTATCGACGATAATCGGTGCGCCATTATCGCTGAAATCATTGTTCTCGGCATCGGTTTTGGCCAGATCTTTGATAAAGCTGTCATCGCTGCTGGCTAGCAAGACGCGTTCCGGTTCGGGATCGACATCCAAAACACGTTTTTCAAACAAGGTGACATGCTGTAAGAAAGGAATTTTGAAATACAAACCCGCATTGCGGATAATGCGTTTGGGATTGCCCAATTGCAACACGATGGCTTGTTTGGTTTCGTCGACGACGAAAAACGTATCGGTGATGGCGATAAATAACGCGAAAAAAGCGATAACGATAAAAGGCAGACGCGAGATCATCGGGCATTCTCCTGGATCATCGATTGAGCGACAGGCTCATCGATTTTTTTTGTTCGTAGCTCGTTCAAATTAAGATAAGGCAGCGCACCGCTCTTGCCTTGACCGTCCATCAAGATCACGCTGTTCGAGCGTAAAATGGCATCCCATGCTTCGATATATAAACGCTGGCGCGTTACATCCTTGGCCTGGGAATAGGCGGCGTAAATATCCGTAAAACGTTGCGCATCACCTTTGGCTTGCGATACGATTTGTTCTTTGTATCCTTCGGCACTTTTAACAAGGCTGATCGAATCCCCTTGCGCGCGTGGGATGATCTGATTGCGGTAACGCAAGGCTTGGTTACGCATCGTTTCGGCTTCTTGTGTCGCACTTCTGACGTCATCATAAGACGCTTTGACCGGATCGGGTACGCTGCTGTCTTGCAGCAATACTTGCGTGATCATTACACCTGACCCGTAAAAGTTCATGATGTCTTGCATGATCACTTTGACGCGTGCTGCGATATCTTCACGTTTATCGACGGTTGCGTCTTGCAACGTGTTTTGACCGATCACCTCACGCATCGCACTTTCGGCAACGCGTTTTAAGGTGGCTTCGGGTTCGCGGATATTAAACAAAAACTGCTTGGCGTCCGACACTTTCCACTGCACGACGAAATCGATATTCGCGATATTCGCATCCCCCGTCAGCATCATGCTTTCTTCGGGCTTATCTTGGCGTCCGCTTTGATAGGGCGCGCTTTCGTAGCCGATTTCTATTCTGCTTTCGAACTTGACGTTCTCTTTGATGATTTTTTCTATCGGCAAGGGCAAGTGATAATGCATACCGGATTCGGTGATGGTTTCGGTAAAGTTGCCCAAACGCAAACTGACGGCGTTTTCTTCGGGCTTAA
>JANODM010000247.1:0-3684 GCA_031412695.1 Alphaproteobacteria bacterium | reverse complement strand
GGCATTTGCATGGGGAGTCGGGTCGGGTTACAAAGGTAGCTCGGAACAGACAAAGCGCAAGCGATTCGGCTGCACGTCTTTGTCCCAACGTTCAAAAGAGTTTTTATATAATGACCACAGCAAAACAAAAACCATCTACCGCCCGCGTTACCAAATTGCGCGAAGAGGGCTCGGAAGACCGAAGCACGCAACCATCGGGCAAACATGTCGGCGACATGTTGCGCGAAGCACGCGAAAATCGCGGCATGACTCTGGATATGGTGGCGGATGAATTGATGATCCGCCGTTTTTATTTGGAAGCAATGGAAGCCGGATCGTTCAGCGACTTGCCTGAGCGCGTGTACGCGACCGGTTTCGTGCGCAGCTATGCGACTTATGTCGGTGCGGATGTGCCGGCTTTCGTCGAGCAATTTCGTCGTGACGCCTATGGATCGCGTTCATCGACCTATCAAGTCGAATTGGTCATGCCTGAACCTGTCGTCCACAGTGTCATCCCCAGCCGCACGGTCATTCTGTCGGCAATCGTCGCTTTAGCCTTGATCATCGGCGGCGTTGTTTTTGCGACACGCTCGACAAATACGGCTGCTCCGACGACAATTCCGGCACCATCGGAAACGACTGCGCCTGTTGCAATAGCGACACCTGAACTCAGCGATGTTGTAACGCCACCACCATCCGCTGTTGCATCTACACCTGCAACAACGGTTACAAGCGATCCGACCGCAACAGGATTTGATTTGCCTGCGCCACCAAGTGTTGCGACGCCTGAAAATTCGACTACAGCCGTTTCCGCAGGATTGCCTGCATCGACAACGACTGCGGCCTTACCCTCTGCGTCAGCAGATGCGGCAGCGGCACCTGTCGTGCCGACAACGCGTTTAGCTGTCGAAGCATTAGAATCGTCTTGGGTCGAAGTAAAAGATTCCAAAGGCACGGTGTTGTTCACCAGTATTTTGAAAAAAGGCCAATTGCTGCCGATCCCCGATCAAAAAGGCATTACGTTGACGACGGGAAATGCTGGCGGTCTGCGCATTATGGTGGATGGTAACGCGTTGGCGCCAATGGGCCAAACGAACGAAGTAAAACGCAATTTTGCATTGGACGCGGATAAACTCGCCCAACGCTAGCGTCGCGATCAGACATACCGAAACCCCGGCCTCTTTTTGTCCGGGGTTTTGCTTTAGGAGTAAAGACACATGAGTTTTCGTGAAAAACTAGTCAGCGTCAAAGCGCGTCACGAGCAACTATCGACGGCGTTGCAACAGCCCGATCTCAAGCCCAAAGATATGGCTGGATTATCCAAAGAATATTCTGATCTGTCATCTGTAGTCGAAAAAATCGACGCGCTGTTCAAGGCTGATATGGATTTAAAAGGCGCGCGCGAGATGTTGGCCGAAACAGGGTTGGACGCCGAAACCAAAGCGATGGTCGAGGAAGAAATTTACGCGCTGGAAGGCGTTATTCCGGGCTTGGAAAAAGATATTCAATTCGCCTTGATCCCCAAAGACGAAGCCGATGCCAAAAACGCCATGTTGGAAATTCGTGCCGGTACGGGCGGGGATGAGGCCGCATTATTCGCAGGTGATTTATTCAATATGTATCAACGTTATGCCGCCATTCGCGGTTGGCGTTTCGAAATCATGGAGATCACCGAAAACGATTTGGGCGGTTATCGCGATGCGATTGCGACCATTACGGGTACGGATGTGTTCGGACGGATGAAATTCGAAAGCGGCGTGCATCGCGTGCAACGCGTACCGAAAACGGAAACGCAAGGCCGCGTCCATACGTCGACCGCAACGGTTGCGGTATTACCCGAAGCCGAAGAGATCGATATTCAGATCAACGAAAGCGATTTGCGCATTGACGTGTTCCGCTCCAGTGGTCCGGGCGGACAATCAGTCAACACGACGGATTCTGCCGTGCGTATCACGCATATTCCGACCGGCTTGGTCGTCAGCCAACAGGATGAAAAATCCCAGCATAAAAACAAAGCCAAAGCGTTACGCATTTTGCGTTCGCGTCTATATGAAGCCGAACGTCAGCGCAAAGAAGACGAGCTTTCGGCGACGCGAAAAGGTCAGATCGGCACGGGCGACCGTTCCGAACGCATTCGCACCTATAATTTCCCGCAAAGCCGCATCACCGATCACCGCATCGGGTTAACGGTGCATGATTTGGATATGGTATTGGTCGGGGTGTCATTGGATAAAATCATCGAGCCTTTGATTACCGAAGACCAATTGGCGCGCCTGGCTGAGGTGTAGTTGATGTTGTTACGCGAGTATCAACGCCAAACAGCACAAAAAATTTCTGCATTGGATGCGCGTATCTTAATCGGTCATGCGTTAGAATTATCGCATGAAGAATTGATTTTGGCTGCGGATCGTGAATTATCATCAATTGAAATCGCAAACATCAACGCGTTGATCGATCAACGCATGCATCACATGCCTGTCGCAAAAATTATCAGACAAAAAGAATTTTACGGACGCTTGTTCGTGACAAACGAACATACGCTTGACCCGCGCCCCGATAGTGAAACATTGATCGACGCGGTGTTGAAAAATACGGATATCGATAAAAAAATCCGTATCCTGGATTTAGGGACAGGCACCGGATGTTTGATCTTGACGTTATTGGCGGAATTACCACGCGCACAAGGCTTGGCGGTCGATCTATCCAAAGATGCATTGCATGTGGCATATCGAAATGCGGAAAATCTGAATTTGGCATCGCGCATCGACTATCGTCAAAGCGATTGGTTTGAAAACGTCATAGGCGAGTTTGACATCCTCATCAGCAATCCGCCTTATATTCCGTCGGGCGATATCGCAGGCCTGGCGCATGACGTCAAAGAATTCGATCCCATGAGCGCGTTAGATGGCGGCACGGACGGTTTGGATCCGTATCGCATCATCGCGAATCAATCCCCTCAATATCTTAAGTCCGGCGGTCTAATTGCTTTTGAGGTCGGGCAGGGCCAGGCCGAATACGTGGCCGATTTACTGCAAAAACAAGGGTTTCAGAACATTGAAATCTTTAAGGATTTAAGCAGTATCGAGCGGGTTGTGCTTGCAAAACGGGGTTAAAGTTGTATAATGAGTCAACCGCACGTCCTTAAAGGTTATAGGATATTTAAATCCCTTCGTGCTTTATTTAAAAATCACCACACGCTTTGCTAAGGAATAAAATGGCTTTTATGCGTCACAATAATAATGGTCGCCGTCACAATAATAATTTTCATCGCAATAACCGAAATAACGGCAGCGGCGGACAACAGCAACAAGGTCAGAACCAAGGTCAAGGACAGCGCCGTACTAACCGCGTGAATCATGTCTTTGAAAGCAATGGCCCCGACGGACGCATCCGCGGCACCGCCCAGCAAATCGTCGAGAAATACACGACTATGGCGCGTGACGCCAATGTGTCGGGCGACAAGGTTTTATCGTTGAATTATTTGCAACACGCTGAACATTATCAGCGTTTGTGGAACGAGATCATGGAAGAGACAAACGCAATCGAGCGCGAGCGCGAACAACAGCGCCAGCAACAACAAGCGCAAAGCACAGACGCCCAACCCGGTGATGCGAACTATTCCGAACAACAATCTCCTCAGTCTTCCGCGCAGCCGAATGCTTCGCAACCGAACCAACACGCATCGCAACAATCATCACGTCAATC
>JANODM010000246.1:0-4890 GCA_031412695.1 Alphaproteobacteria bacterium | reverse complement strand
ATCGCCTGCGGACGGTATGGTCAGCTTGATCCAAACGGTTTCATTGCCTGCGGAATTCGACACCGAAGATGACAAACTGTATACGCGTGTCAGTATTTTCTTGAACGTGTTTGACGTTCATATCCAACGCGTGCCTGTTGCCGGAAAAATAAAAGAAGTTGTGTACCGTCCCGGCAAGTTCCTGAATGCGTCGTTGGACAAAGCCAGCGAAGATAATGAGCGTTCTAGTACGTTGGTTGAAACGGCGGATGGAAAATATGTCGCTTTTGTTCAAATCGCCGGATTGATTGCACGCCGTATCATCAATGATCTGAAAAAAGAACAATCCGTAGAAACGGGACAACGTTACGGTTTGATCCGTTTCGGTAGCCGCGTCGATCTGTATCTGCCGCAAGGCATCAGCCCGATGGTGTGCGTCGGTCAACGCATGATCGGTGGTGAAACCGTGATTGCCGATATGAACGCCGCGCAAGTTGCGTGTGAAGGCATCGTTCGATGATGGGTTTTTTCCTCAGCCACAGCGACGACGAGACGACTGAAAACCGCCGCTTAATGGGCACCAAGATGTTGCCCAATGTGTTGACGATTGCGGCGTTGTGTATCGGTTTGACGGCGTTACGTTTCGGGTATGAGGGTAAATACACGAATGCAATGGTGCTGATTTTAATCGCCGCTGTTTTGGACGGTTTAGACGGAATGGTCGCGCGCCTTCTCAAGGCTTCCAGTCCGTTCGGTGCGGAATTAGACAGCTTTTCCGACTTCGTTAGTTTCGGCGTGTCGCCTGCGATTTTGCTGTATTTTTGGAATTTGCAAGAAGCGGGCGCATTCGGTTGGGTCGCGGCCTTGTTGTTATGCGTCGCGGTTGCCTTGCGTCTTGCGCGTTTTAACGTCAAAAACATGACGCCTGCAACAACACCTGCGCCGTCGATGACTGCGCAAAAATCATTTTTTGAAGGCGTGCCCGCGCCGGCCGGGGCCATCTTGGCTTTGGTTCCGATGATGATCGGATTCAAAGTATTCCCCGATGACGACGGATCATTTCCTGCGATTTTTGTCACCTTGTGGGTCATTTTTATCGCCGGATTGATGGTGTCGCGTTTGCCGACCTATTCTTTGAAACGGATGCGTTTGCAACAACGTCATACGATTCCTTTACTAGCATTCGTGGCGTTATTTGCCGCCGCTTTGGCGTCCGAGCCGTGGACAACGATCGTGTTGTGCAGCCTGGCCTATTTGGGTTCAATTTTTCACAGCATCAAGCGTCATCGCCATTTGCATCAGCCTGCCGTGCCTGTTGAAGACGTAGCGGCCAGCATCGTTCCGCCAAGCGAAGAGAAGACGTAATTCGTATCTTTTCTTTATAAAAAATAAGATAAATACGTCGTTTTATAAAGAAAAGAGTTGAATTGATGCGTATCCATCATTTTATTTTTACGGCTTTTTTATGCCTTATTTTCCCCACTGTGGCGATAGCCGACTTTGATTTAAATGATTCCTATCGTTCGATGCTGGACGATGATGACGCGATCGTGACGTTCGGCTACGAGAATGATATTTTCGCAGGCGATGACAGCAATTACACCAACGGCGTGCGGGCATCTTATTTCTCACCTGAAGATGATATTCCGCAAATACTGAAATCAGCATCGCATATTGTGCCGTTCTTTCCACGTGAAGGCCACTCGCGTTGGGGCCTTGCCATCGGTCAAACAATGTACACCCCCGATGATATCACGTTGGAAAATCCGCCAATGGATGATCAGCCTTATGCAGGTTGGTTATATGGGACGGCATCCTTGATTACAGATGCGGATGACGTATTGGATACGTTTCAAGTTACGTTCGGTATGGTCGGCCCGGCATCGGGTGCCGAGAAAACGCAAAAATTCGTTCACAAAAATATCACCGACAGTCCCGATCCGCGCGGATGGGATTATCAGCTGAACAATGAGCCCGGTTTGATCCTGACTTATCAACGCAAGTGGCGTAATTTGTATCAATTATCGCCTTTCGGCATGGGTGTCGACTTTTCACCCAGCATCGGTGCGAATGTTGGCAATATTTTCACAGACGCCTCGCTGCGTTTCGAGGGGCGTATCGGATATGATTTGCCATCGGATTACGGCCCGCCTTTGATTCAACCTAATTTATCCGGGTCGGATTTTTTCATGCCATCGGGCAAGTTCGGATGGTATCTGTTCGCAGGTCTTGAAGGACGCGCGGTAGGGCGCAATATTTTCCTGGATGGCAATACCTTTAGCAATAGCCGCAGCGTTGACAAAGAACCGCTTGTCGGCGGTGCTCAAGCGGGTATTGCCTTGACCTTTCCTGTCGCTCGCGTAGCCTATACCCAAGTCATCCGTACGGATGAATTCGAAACGCAACGCAAAACAACACAATTCGGTGCAGTCACTGTTTCCGTCAGGTTTTAATCATATGTCACCATCTGAAGTTTCGTCACCCAAAGTCGTCCATGTCGTCGCGGGCGGCGGTATCGGGGGAGCAGAGATTTTTTGTCTAGATTTGATCAAAGCGTTGCACGAACGCGGCATCAAACAGCATGTGATCACGCGTAATTATCAGAATTATATCGAGGCGTTCAAGCAACGTGACATTCCGTATGATATCATCACGTTTAATCCGTGGCTCAAATTTTTCGAACGGCTTAAAATTAAAAAAATCATTCAACGTCGCAATCCCGCCATCGTGCATTCATGGATGGGACGTGCCTCCTCATTTATGCCGCGCGGATTGACGATGCCGATTTTAGGTTGGTTCGGCGGATATTATGATTTGAAACGCTATAAAAACTGTAATTTTTACGCAGGCGTTACGCGTGATTTGGTGCGCCATATCTCTGAAAAAAGCGGAACACCAGAGCGCGTCTTTTTGACGCATACGTTCGGAACATTGGAAGATCAAGCTCCCGTCAATCGAGCTGATTTGCACACGCCGGACAATGTCCCCGTTGTTTTATTGTTATCTCGGATGCATTGGAAAAAAGGGGTAGATACGCTGTTACATGCGGCCACTAGAGTTTCGAATGCGTATTTTTGGCTGGCCGGGGACGGGCCCGAGATAAAAATCTATCAGGCATTGGCAGAAAAATTAAATCTGCAAGACCGCGTGCGTTTCTTAGGTTGGCGCGATGATCGATCGGCTTTGCTGAAATCCGTAACGGTTTGCGTGTTGCCGTCTCGTTACGAGCCGTTCGGAACGGTGATTGCTGAATCATGGTATGCGGGCGTGCCGTTGGTCGCCGCCAAAGCCGCCGGTGCAAGTCAGTATGTCACCCACGACAAAGATGGCTTGTTATGCGAAATCGATGATGCTGAGGGATTGGCTAGGGAATTACAACGCGCCATTGATGATCAGGCGTTGCGTTCAACGCTGATAGCAAACGGCAAAGCAACCTATGATGCTTTGTTCTCGAAACAGGTCGTCGTTGATGCGATGCTTGCATGCTATGAAACAGTCATCAAAACCCACAAAACCGAGTCGTTAGAAACCGTTTTTTCCAGGGCTTAGTCTTGCTTAACGACGTGATTTTAATTTTTGAAAATATAATCTTTAATCAATCATAGATTGTAAATAAAGCTGCTTTTTTGCATTGTTTTTCATCAGGTTAGACGTTTTTTATATTTTTTAAGTCACATAAGATCTCATTAAACCAATACTCTATTTATTTTACAATGACATAACATTACAAATCCGTAAGCTTTCGAATCGGAGTTTTGACTTAATTTTTTTTCGTCCAAAAATACATTTTCATAATGCAAAATCTTAAATAAATCTAAGAGGTTAATTTATACTCTGGTTATGTAGAAAGAGCGCCTAAAGAAAGCTCTTAACATATAGAGGGTACGATAGCCTAAGTGATTCAAAGAAAAACCATAAAGAACTTTTCGGCTAGAAAGCTTCTGCACACCACCGCGATCATTTCGGTCTTTGCGGTTGCGTCGCCTGTGGTGTGGGCCAGTCCCGAAAACGGTGTCGTGCTGAACGGCGTCGCGGCGATTTCACAATCGGGTGGTACTACGACCATTAATCAATTTTCGGGGCGCGCCATTTTGCGCTGGGACAGTTTCAACGTCGAAGCTACTGAACGCGTGCAGTTCAATCAGCCCTCGGCGAATTCAATCACGGTCAATCGAATTCGGGATAATGATCCCTCACGCATCAATGGTTCTATTCAAGCCAATGGCAAAATCATTCTGATTAATCCGAATGGCATTGTTTTTGGTGCCGGGTCAAAAGTCGATGTCGGCAGCTTGGTCGCGACGACATCCGATTTGGATGACGATAATGATTTCATGGCGGGCGGTGCGGTAAAATTCACCAAGCCCGGAAACCCGAATGCCAAAATTATCAATAACGGTGAGATCACGGTCAAACAGGCAGGGCTTGTCGGACTGGTTGCGCCGCATGTAGAAAATAACGGTATCATCCAAGCGAAATTAGGCAAAGTGCAATTGGCGTCGGGCGATATTCATACGATTGATTTGGCGGGCGATGGGCTGATCAAAATCGAAGTATCGGATGATATCGTATCGCAAAGCGTTCGCAATACGGGACTGATCGATGCCGAAGGCGGTGACGTGTTAATCACAGCCGCCGGTGCCCGCGATGCAGTACAAGCATTGATCAGCAATACGGGCACGATCCGTGCCGATACCGTTGATCAGCGAAAAGGCTCGATCAAAATTGCCGCATCAGCAACACAAGGTGTTTTTGAGAATACCGGATCCATTTTGGCCGAAGGAAATGCATTCGGTGAAACGGGCGGCAACATCACGATCACGGCGCGCGATATCGTTTTAGATGGTGCAACACATGTTAGTGCATCAGGCGATAGCGGCGGCGGTACGATCTTGGTCGGCGGCAACATGC
>JANODM010000245.1:0-2858 GCA_031412695.1 Alphaproteobacteria bacterium | reverse complement strand
CAGCGGCACCTTCGGTAGCCAGGCGAAAGGCCTGACGTTGGAATTGTGTGGCGATGTAATTATCTGTTGCCCCGATCAAATGCAACAAATCAACTTCGTCTTTGTGTAATGCTAAACGGGTTTTGGCGGTCGCTGCGACCGTAAGGGCGGAGGTGATCGCCAGAATCAATGAAATGCCGATTAAAATCATACCACACGCCTTCGCAAGACGCATCAAATCTGCCAGCCATTCTTGATGCGTGTCAAGTGTTGCGCTTGGGATAATTCGCTTGGCTGTAGCCTGGATGGTCTCAAGCGACGCCGATGCGTCGGCATCTTCGCGCGTGATATCGACCAGTTCAGGCAAAGGCAATTCAGCCAAAGCCGCATTTTCGCCCAGCCAAGGCCCTACCAAAGCGGCGATATCGTCTTGGCTCAGGAATTTGGCTTGTACACCCGGTAATTTCTGTAAAGCATCAATCAATGTCGATTTGATATCATCGGCAATCGGATTATTTTTATCGAACGGAATTTCGATCGTCATATGGCCCGTCATGCCCTGTTGCCAATCGTGACGAATATCGCTTAGAGCGAACACCAGTACCAATGTCAGAACGGTAAGATACGTCATGACGCCGATCGTCCACATCACCAATTGCCCGCCGCTGCCGCGTTGTAAGGGCAGATCGTAATGTTTTTTGCGTTTTAATGCAGAGGAAGAAGCCAAGGCTTTCATCAAGCAGCCTGCTGCTTGGTGCCTTGGATGACAGTGATGGTGCCGTCTTTTAAATGCAATTGCGTATGACCGAATTGCTGAACCAAAGCCTCGTTGTGGGTGGCAACGACAACGGTCGTGCCCATGCGGTTCAATTCATCTAACAAATACAAAAGACGCGTGCCGATGGCATCGTCCAAATTTCCTGTTGGCTCGTCGGCCAATAACAAACGCGGTCGGCTGATGACGGCTCGTGCAATCGCGACGCGTTGCTTTTGTCCACCTGATAAAATAGGGGGCTTGGAATGAATATGATCGCCTAACCCTACCCATTTCAACAATTCGGTGACGTTGCTTTTGATCTCTTTTTCTTCACGCTGAGCAATACGCAAGGGCAGGGCGACATTGTCAAACACACTGAGATGATCCAGCAAGCGAAAATCTTGAAAAACAACGCCGATCTGCTGGCGCATTGGCATCAGCCCGTCACGGTCCAGGCGGTGCATATCCTGGCCGAACATCGTGACTTTGCCTCTGGTGGGGCGCAAGCCTAGGTAAAGCAGGCGTAATAACGACGATTTTCCTGCACCTGACGGGCCGGTCAAAAAGTGAAACGAACCAGGCGCCAAGGTAAAGCTGAGATCATGGAGGATCTCAGGGCCAGTGGCATAGCGCAGGGCGACTTGTTCAAAACGTATCATGAAAACCAGTTTAACGATCTTACAGCCGCGTGACAATTCCCTGTTTACAGGCTAAAAAGGGGGGATAAGACATTTTTTCAGGATGCCCCGTGATGAAAAACCTTTCCGATATTCGCCGCACGTTTTTGGATTACTACGTCAAACAAGGGCATACGGTAATGCCATCTGCGCCGTTGGTGCCGCAAAACGATCCGACTTTGATGTTCGTGAACTCCGGCATGGTACCGTTCAAAGATTATTTTACCGGCAAGGACACCCCACCATCGAAACGTGTCGCTTCGGCGCAAAAATCCGTCCGGGCAGGCGGCAAACATAACGATTTGGACAATGTCGGATATACCCAACGTCACCATACGTTTTTCGAGATGTTGGGGAATTTTTCGTTCGGCGATTATTTCAAAGAAGATGCCATCAAATTCGCTTGGGAACTGCTTTCCAAGGAATACGGATTAGACAAAAATCGTTTATTGGTCACCGTCTATCACACGGATGACGATGCGGTGCAGTTGTGGAAAAAAATTGCCGGATTTTCCGATGATAAGATCATTCGCATTTCCACGAATGATAATTTTTGGTCGGCCGGGCCCATCGGACCGTGCGGTCCATGCAGTGAAATCTTTTTTGACTATGGCGATCATATTTTCGGCGATGTCCCTGGATCCAAAGACGAAGACGGCGACCGTTTTGTCGAGGTTTGGAATTTGGTCTTTATGCAGTATGACCAACTGGCTGACGGCACACGCATCAATTTGCCCAAGCCCTGCATTGATACGGGTTCGGGATTGGAACGTATTTCATCGGTTTTGCAAGGTAAAAATAGTAATTACGACATCGATCTTTTCCAAAAAATCATCGGCACGATCGGAGACATGACATCAACCAAAGCTGAAGGCGATAATAAAATTTCGCAACGCATCATCGCCGATCATCTGCGCGCTGCATCGTTTTTGATTGCAGACGGCGTGTTACCATCGAATGAAGGGCGCGGCTATGTCATGCGTCGCATTATGCGACGCGCCATGCGACATGCGCATTTATTGGGTTCAAAAGAACCGTTGATGCATCGTTTGGTGTCGACTTTATCGGGTTTGATGGGTGAGGCTTATCCTGAATTGACCCGCGCCGAAGCCTTGATCAAAGATACGCTGTATCGCGAAGAAACGCGTTTCCGCGAAACCCTGGATCGCGGTTTGAAATTATTGGATGATGAAACATCCAAATTATCGACGGGTGGGGTTCTGTCGGGTGAAACAGCATTTAAACTCTATGATACGTTTGGTTTTCCGCTTGATTTGACCCAAGATATTTTGGTGCGCAAAAACTTCTCAGTCGATATGACGGGTTTTGACGCGGCAATGGAAAAACAGAAAAACATGGGCCGCCAAAGCTGGACAGGCTCGGGCGACAAAGCCAATGATAAAATCTGGTTTGATATTCAGTCTCAAGTCGGCGAGTCTGAATTC
>JANODM010000244.1:0-1653 GCA_031412695.1 Alphaproteobacteria bacterium | reverse complement strand
GGGATGGTACTCAATGGAGTCGATCTCGACAAGCAAAGCCGCTACAATCACTATTACTACGCTTCCAGTATGGCTAGAAGTGATGAAGGCAATGTGAGTTCTAAATTACTATCTGGAACTACAGTTAATCGGACTCGCTAGTTTTGATAACTTAAATCGATTAATTTTTTTGAAAAATAGATATGGTGTGTGAGGTTTCTCGCACCCAGATCGGCTATAGTATTGTGGTATTTAATCACAGCACGATCGAAATGAAAACTGGAGAATTTGCACCTAATTTTACGGCGATCGATCGAGAGAGTAATAGTATTAGTCTTCAACACTTTAATAATCGATGGCTAGTATTGTATTTTTATCCTAAAGATAACACCCCAGGCTGCACTACCCAAGCGATCGAGTTTACAGACAAATTACCTCAATTTCAGGAACTTAATACTCAAGTTGTGGGAATTAGTCCTGACTCCATCTCCTCTCATGGTAAGTTTATCGATCGGCATAACTTAAAGATTATCCTACTTAGCGACCCCGAACATCAAATTGCTGAAGACTATGGAGTCTGGCAATTAAAAAAATTCATGGGTAAGGAATATATGGGAATTGTGCGATCTACTTTTTTGCTCGATCCCACTGGCAAAATTACTCAAATCTGGTCGAATGTTCGCGTCAAAAATCATGTCGATGCCGTTTTAGATTCAGTTAAACAGTTAACAGCCAACTCAGCTATTAAAATTGATAAATAGACCTTCAGCATTAAGAAAGATCGATCTAAAGCGATATATTATAATTATTATCTTAGGTAGGGTATGTCGATCGCGTGTCGTCAACCCCAAATGGATCGCTGGAGCCATGCGCCACGGCTACAAGGGAGCCTCAGAAATAGCATAAAGGTTATTATATTAGACTCTAATTAGCGGGGTTTGTGGGAGGATGTATCATTGGGGTTGGAGCGGTTTAGGTTGATGGTAAATGAAGCCAAAAGGGTAATAGAATTACGGGGAAATTCCACAGAACTTTAATCAAAAATTTATTTTTAATCGTAGATTAATGTCTTAACAATTTCTTATTTTCAGATTGCGTAGAGAGAATTATTAATTTGCTAAAATCATTTAACTGTTTTCTGGTGTCGATTATTGCTAATTTCAATTCATTGCGATTGATGATTAGTTCTACAGGGTCGATACTCCGATCTTCATCTTCTTCTCTAATTAAAATATATTGAGAATCTACAGCACTCACTAGTAAAGAAGGATGACCGACCCAAAGCAGCATTTCTTCTGAACTTGTCCAGCGAGAAGCTTCTTCCCAACCACCAATAGTACCAAGGTTGCTACAACATCGAGGCAGAATTTCTACTGAATTGGATACTTCGAGAATATATCCACCCTCTAACTCCATCATTCGATGGTATTCATTTATAGTTTCATAATCCATGTCAGATTCCCAATCTAGTAAAATTTTGACTGTTTCTGGATTAAATTTACTAATTTCAACTAAACAATAACTGTCTAGCTCGGCTCTCCCGCCAATAAGGTGATAAGTATTACTTATTTAAAGAATTGGAGCGGAGCGGAAATTATTTAAATAAGCAAGCTAATAACTTCTCTTTCATCAGATCGAAATTTTTAAATCCATAGCTTTGACGAATAATTAATT
>JANODM010000243.1:0-1517 GCA_031412695.1 Alphaproteobacteria bacterium | reverse complement strand
ATGGGCGGCGGCATCGCGATTCCGCATGCACGTCTCAAAGACGTCGATCGCGTTTATACCGTCTTCGCCAGTTTGGATGGCGGCATCGATTACGAATCCGTCGATGAAAATCCGGTTGATTTAGTATTCGCGTTGGTCGCCCCGCAAGATGCAGGCGCCGATCATCTTCAGGCTTTGGCGAAAGCATCGCGTTTGCTGCGCACGGCGGATTTCTGCACACGCGTTCGCGGTGCCAGTTCCGAAGACGCGGTCACGTCGTTGCTGTTGAATTACGACAGCGCCATCGCAGCATAATTCGTTTAAAATATTTCCGAAAAGTTTTTCTTCAACGCGGCGTCCAGATCGCGCATCGTTTTCGTAATGCCTAAATCGCGCAACGACGTAACGCCGTGTTCGGAGATACCGCAGGGAATAATACCGCTATAATGCGACAGATCGGGATCGACATTGATCGAAATACCGTGATAGGTGACGCCACTGCGAACACGTACGCCTAACGCCGCAATTTTCTTTTCCGTGTTGCCGTCTGCAACCCAAATACCGATTCTGTTTTCTCTGCGCTCTCCTGTGACGCCTAAGTCAGCAAGTGTGCGAATGATCCATTCTTCCAAATCAAAGACGTATTTTCGAATGTCAGCTTGTTTTCCCTCGGCGCGCTTTTGCAAATCCAGCATCACATACGCGATACGTTGGCCGGGACCATGATAGGTATATTGCCCGCCTCGGCCTGTTTGAAAAACAGGAAACGGCGCGGAGAGTAAATCCGCCTCTTTTGCCGATGTGCCCGCCGTATAAAGAGACGGGTGTTCCAACAACCATACGGCCTCGGATGCTGTGCCCGCCCGAATTTCCGCAACGCGTTTTTCCATCTCTGCGACGGCGGTTTCATAGGCGACTGGTTTCGGGGACGTGATCCATTCCATGAGATAGGATATAGAGTAAAAAACGAAAAGAGACACGTTTTTTCCTTGAACCCTCTCCCTTAAGGAGAGGGAGCAGGATTGTGAAGTGTCATATTCTTCGCTAGATTTTCAAAAGGAAGTAAAACCATGAATGACACGCTTATCCTTCTCGACGGTCATGCGCTGATCGAACACAAATTGGGCCAGATGCGGCACAAGGATTGCCCGTCGGAATTATTTCGCAGACGCCTCAGAGAGGTCGGTATGATTTTGGCCGCTGTCGTGTCCGATCATCTATCCGTGACATCGATCGATATTCCGACACCGCTTGAAATCACGCAAGGCAAGAAATTATCGACGCATCCCGTTATCATTCCGATTTTGCGCGCAGGTTTGGGCTTGGCCGAGGGTATTGCGGCGGTCATTACCGAAGCCGATTGGGGCCATATCGGATTAAAGCGCAACGAAGAGAATTTATTGCCCGAACATCTTGCCGGTTCGCGCATCTTAAGCAAGCCGTACGCAGTGGATGAAGTCGAACACAGCCTGCGCCAGCTCATTGCTAGAAGGGTTGAAAGCCTACAGAACGCATGATGGCCACGTAGACAACTCAGG
>JANODM010000242.1:0-9222 GCA_031412695.1 Alphaproteobacteria bacterium | reverse complement strand
CAGATCATTGAGACGGTTTCACGAGACATGATGATGCAGTGGGTCGCAACCCACGTTAAAAAAAAGGCGCGTGTCGGGTTTGATCCGACCTTATTTACTGCTGCACAGGTTGCCCAGTATAAAAAAAGCGCATTGCAACATGGATGGACATTGATTCCGATGGCGCAAAACCCGATCGATATGCTGTGGGAAGATCGCCCCGAGGAAATTATCCGCGCGGCAGAAATTCACCCGCTTATCTATGCGGGGGTTTCCCGCGAAGCGAAAATAAAAAACATCATCACCGCTGTTTCGGCACAAGCACATGCATTGTTAATAGCGCAGCCGTCTTTAGTATGCTGGTTGCTGAACATACGTGGACGTGATGTCGCGCATAATCCCTTGTTGCAATCTTTTGCTTTGATTGAAAAAACCGGTCGTGTCACGGTGTTTACGGATCTGCGTAAAATTCCGAAAACCATGCGTGCGGAATTGAAAAAGGCCGTCACTTTCGAGGGATTGGATACGCTTTATGATCGACTGGCACGATTCAAAAAAACAGTGCAGGCCGATTTCACGCATCTGCCGTTTTCTATCAAGGAATTTTGCGACAAAAAACGTGTTGCACTGATCAATCAGACCGATTCCGGTGTCATGATGCGTGCGCTGAAGAACAAAGCCGAGATTGCTGGCATGAAAAAAGCACAAGCGGAAGACCGCAAAGCCTTTTATGTGTTTTTGAAATGGTATGCCTCGCAAAACTTTGCCAAAGCCAAGATTACCGAATGGGATATCATGGCAAGATTGCGCGCGGCACGCGCCGCGAGCCGTGATTTCGTCGATGAAAGCTTCAATACGATTGCAGGCTTCGGGCCGAATGGCGCCATCGTGCATTATGCTGCCGAAAAGAAGTCGGCCTTGCGTCTTAAGCCTAATAATTTATTGCTGTTGGATTCAGGCGGGCAGTATCGATATGGTACGACGGATGTCACGCGAACGCTGGCGGTCGGAAAGCCTACGCCCATCATGAAACGCCATTACACGATCGTTCTTAAAGGATTGATCGCGTTGTCGACCGCGCGTTTTCCCGCAGGCACGACTGGCGCACAATTAGATGTGTTGGCACGTGCACCGATTTGGCAAAATGGGTTGATCTATACGCATGGTACAGGCCATGGTGTCGGCGCGTTTTCAGGCGTGCATGAGGGACCGCAAGGGTTTTCACCGAATTATCATGTCGCATTAGAGCCGGGGATGGTTTTGTCGGTCGAGCCCGGAATTTATTTGAAAAATACCTATGGTATTCGTTTGGAAAATTTGGTCATCGTCATTCAGGACAAAAAGCCGGGCGATGTTTATTCGATGTTGGCATTTGAAACGATTACATCGATTCCGTTCGATGATGCGTTGATCGATTGGACGTTATTGGATAAAACCGAGCGTGATTTTATGAAACGTTTCGGCAATTACTCTTAACTTTACGCATAAGACGGCGCGTAATGCTTTAATCCAGGGAAGCGCGATTCTTTTTCTGCGATCAACGGGAATTTCACCGGCCAGTTGATACCGAGTTCCGCATCTTTCCAAAACAATCCTTGGATCGCATCGGCATCATAGAACCCTGTGAATTTTTCATGTACGTCGCAGATGTCGCCGCGAACGCAATAGCCATACGCCAAACCGCCTTTGATGTAGACTTGTTTGTTTTGTGCTTCGGATAAATCGATCATCTGGTGTTGGCCAAATGTTTTCGACGCTTTGCGGATATCGACCACGACCAAGGTGAGATCGCCGCGAATAAGATTGAACAACATATGTTGCTCATCAGGCAAAATATATAAACCGCGTAAGCTGCCTTGGAAGGATCGTACGTAACGATCAGACGCAAAACGCGTGGTAATACCAAAAGCGGCGTATTGGGTGGGGTGAAAACCGGGGCGCTCGACGCCGCGAACATCATGAGCCGATTCAGGCTCGATCAGAAGAAGGCCACTGAGAGGCGTGGAGTGGACAGACAACATTGTATTCTCCTTCTGAGCGTTTCGACATGTTCTAAGGGGGGTGGACATATCGGCTGTGGCCGTTCTGGCCTCATGTTCTATTTTTATCACGGCGACCCTAAAAAGCCTTTAATCAGGCATGCCTTAAACACGTCCTGCGGGCGTATGTTTTGTATACAATCATAGATTGAATATTACCAAGGTTATCAGGGTCTGGACTGTGTTTTCAGTAAAGATTCAAAACGCTTGGGGTTTTGCTCCGGCTTTATGTTTGCCCGATATCGCAAGTCAAAATCTTTTGACGGGCCACGAGTCGCGGGCCTAGCGAAAGGAACCGGAAGATTTTTTCCGCATTCATTTAAAAAAGGAGGACGAACGATGCAATTTACTCAAGCAATGATCGCTAAAATTACGGTTAAGAAAATCCTAAGCCTGTTGGACCACATGCAAATCGTCGTAACGCACGCTTTAGGCGAACACACGGCGGCTATGACCCTTCAGGATTGGTTCGATGAGATGCGATTGCATTTGCGAAAAATCGAGTACAGCGTCGAAAAGTCAGCGGAATAAGTGTTCAATGACCTCGAAGCTTTAGTTTTGGGGTCATTGATTTACGTGATAACGGCTATAACTTAAATTCGTTCGCCGCAATTTTTCAAAAAGGAATTCATTATGACAGGATCCGCCATCGACACCGCAGCCTTCGCCGCTGCATCCGCCACATCGCCTTTAACACCGATGACGATTTCGCGCCGTGCACCACAAGCATCCGACGTGCAGATTGAAATTCTCTATTGCGGCGTATGTCATTCCGATATCCACCAAGCGAGAAACGAATGGGGCGGGTCACTTTATCCGATGGTACCGGGACATGAAATTCTAGGCCGCGTGACGGATATCGGCAGTGCGGTCAAAAAATTCAAAACCGGCGATCTGGTCGGTGTCGGATGTTTCGTAGATTCATGTCGTAGCTGTACAAGTTGCAAAGAAGGCCTGGAGCAATATTGCGAAGACGGCATGACAGCGACGTATAACTCGGAAGATAAAAAACACGGCGGACTTACTTTTGGCGGCTATTCTGAACGCATTACGGTCGATGAGGCGTATGTATTGAGCGTACCCGAAAATTTAGATATCAAAGCGGTAGCGCCTTTGTTATGCGCAGGCATTACGACTTATTCGCCACTGAAACATTGGGGCATCAAAGCAGGCGACAAAGTCGGTGTTGTAGGATTGGGCGGTTTGGGCCATATGGGCGTAAAATTCGCAGCCGCCATGGGTGCACATGTCGTGATGATTACCACCAGCGTGGAAAAGGGTGCTGATGCCAAAAAACTTGGCGCGCACGATGTTATCGTGTCGAAAAATCAAACCGAAATGGACAAGCACGCCAATAGTTTCGATTTTATTCTGAACACGATCCCGGTCAGCCACGACATGAATCCGTATATCAATTTGTTGAAGCGTGACAAAACGATGTGCGTCGTCGGGGCCTTGACCCCGCTGGACGGCATGTTGGGCGGTAATCTGATCATGAAGCGTCGTGCTGTTGCGGGTTCAGTGATTGGCGGAATTGCGGAGACTCAGGAAATGTTAGATTTCTGCGGCAAGCATAATATTGTTTGCCATATCGAGATGATTGATATTCAAGATATCAACGAAGCGTATGAGCGTATGATCAAAGGCGATGTGAAATACCGCTTTGTCATCGACATCAAATCTTTAAAAAAGAAAGCGCAACAAGCGGCCTGATATTTTTAAGCATGCCCTGCTTCGGAGGATAGGAAATTCGGGTCGACGCCAGCTAAGGCCATCGCCGCGTCCCAACGTCGCTCGTAGGGTAATGAAAAAAGCAATTGCGCGTCCAGCGGTGCATGAAGCCAGGTATTGTCCAAAATCTCGTCGTCTAATTGTCCCGCCGTCCATCCCGCATAACCGATACAGAACATGCTGTCTTTGGGGCCGTCGCCCCCTGCAATCCGCGTCAGCATGTCGACGGATGTCGTGACTGCAATCGGGTCCAAAGTTGCGGAATGCGACAACATGAAATCGGTTGAATGCAACACGAAGCCGCGACCGATATCAAGCGGCCCACCGAAATAAACGGGATAGTTTTCAAAATCGATCCCTTTATGTGGAATTTCCAATTGATCCAGCAGATCGTCGAAATGTACCGCATCAAGCGGTTTGTTGACGATCACGCCCATTGCGCCCTCGGGGTTGTGTTCTAATAAAATAAGAACGGCTTTTTCAAAGCGCGGATCACCCATACCGGGCATGGCGATCAACACCTTGCCTTTCAAGCTGTCACCTTCGCTTGTGGAAGCGGAGGCTTTGGACCTAAGCTTGGGATTTTTTTTCGTCGCCATCATCTTCCTTGCGGGTGTTTCCTTTTTCAGTGTTCGATGCTAGTTTAAATGAAACGGCCCTGCCGCACAACAACCTGAACGTCCATTAAACGTCAAGAGGCTTGCTATGAACCGTCACTTTTTTTCGATCTATGCCATATTAAGTTTAGTGTTGTTTGCGCCTTCTGCAATGGCCGAAGAATACGTTTTTGACTCAAGCCACACGCGCGTTCAATACCGCATCAGCCATCTGGGTTTTTCGGATATGCCCGGTATGTTCAGCAACATTAAAGGCACATTGAATTTTGATCCGACTATGCCTGAGCAATCGACGGTCGAAGCCGTCATCAACGCATCTGACGTCACCATGAACAATACGGTATTGGATGGCAAATTAAAGGGCAAAGATTTTTTTAACGTTGCGAAATTTCCGACCATCACGTTCAACAGTACGAACGTTATCCGCGAAGGATCAGCGAAGGGTTCTGTCGAAGGTAAAGTAACATTCCTTGGTGTTACGCGCCCAGTGACATTGGATGTGACCTTCAATAAAAAAGCGTTCAGTAAATATGCAGGCAGCGACGTGGTTGGGTTTACTGCCTATACCAAAATCAACCGTTCGGACTTCGGCATGAAATACTTGCTGCCGGATGTGGGCGATACGGTCACGATTCGTATCGATGTCGAAGCCGTTCGACCCAAAGCGGTCGATGCTGCGGATCCTGCGGCACAAGTCAAAACAACAGAGACAAAGACGCCAAGCGCGCCCGTTGTTACGCCTAATGCGGCAACTCCGACTATAACGCCCGCCGCACAAGCTCAGTAATTTACTTAATACGGCATTTCAATCGCAGGAAAAACTTTACTAATTGGTCTTAGGGTGACGGGATGACTATTTTCACCGTCCGAAATGAATGCCATTTTTGTGCAATCGCCGCACGCGATTTTCTTTGGTCGTGCCCAAGTGCCGTGATACAATATGTCCTTGAAGACCGGAATAAGAATCAAGGCCATCGGCCGATTAAGAATTTAGGGTGAACGGGTTTCGATGACGCAACGTGTTTTATATCAATTATGGTTGTCGCCTTTTTGTCGCAAAGTCCGGCTTGTTCTGGCCGAGAAAAAATTGGATTTCGAATTACGTGTCGAAAAAGTCTGGGAACGCCGTCGCGACTTTTTGAAAATGAACCCCAGCGGCGAAGTGCCTGTGTTAATCGACGAAGACGGCACGGTTGTATGTGACTCGTATAATATTTGCCGCTATCTCGATACGAAATACCCTGAGCGTCCGTTATTCGGCCATACCATCGAAGAACAGATTGAGATCGGCCGCCTAGTTGCTTGGTTTGACCGTAAATTCAATGACGAAGTCACGGAATATCTGGTCGGCGAAAAAATGATGAAGCGTTTTTTGAAAATGGGTCAGCCCGACGGTCAGAAAATTCGCGCAGGTCATTCCAACATTCATTATCACTTGGACTATATTTCGTATTTGGTCACACGCCGCAAATGGCTGGCGGGCGATCATTTCTCGCTGGCGGATATCGTTGCGGCGTCGCATCTATCAGCCGTCGATTATATCGGCGACGTGCCCTGGGATCATCACAAAGATGCGCGAGACTGGTACGCTCGCGTGAAATCGCGCCCGTCTTTCCGTCAATTGCTTGAAGATCATATCCCAGGTGCCGCACCTGTTGCGCATTACGCGGATATCGATTTTTAGATTTAGAAAAAAACTATAACTCGCTGCCGAAATCGACGGTCTGGCGTTTGCCTGCGTTGAACAGATCATATTGTTTCTGATTAGAAATCGCAGGCATTAACACGGTCACGGTTGTGCCTTTGCCATAGGTACTGGCGATCTTCAATTCGCCTTCATGCATCTCGATCAGCTTTTTCGTGATGGCTAGGCCAAGACCTGTGCCGTTGTGGCCCCTCGTCATCGCACTTGAGATTTGTTCAAACGGTTGGCCGATGCGGTGCAATTTATCGGCAGGAATACCGATGCCTGTATCGGAAACGGCAATCGAAATACGGTTTTCGGTATGTTCAGAAATCGTGATCGTGACCGACCCACCGCTTTCGGTGAATTTCACCGCATTCGACAATAAATTCAGCATGATCTGCATAAACGCTCGACGGTCGGCCTCAATCACGGCGATATCATTCTGGTTATTAAAGACCAGGTTCAGCCCTTTTTCGCGCACGGTATTTTCAACCATGTGGCACGCCAAACGCAAGGCTTTGACGACGTTGACGGGTTCATGAACCAATTCGTATTTGCCGGCTTCGATTTTCGACATATCCAAAATATCGTTGATCAGATCAAGTAAATAACGTCCCGATTCATTGATCGATCCGGCATAATCGACATAACGTTTATTGCCCAAAGGTCCCAACAATTCCGCATTCATCATTTCCGAAAATCCGATGATCGCGTTTAACGGCGTGCGCAATTCATGGGACATCGTTGCCAGAAAGCGCGATTTAGCACGATTAGCTGCTTCGTTCTCTTCGAGGGCGTGTTGCAAGGCCGCTTGGTTGCGTTTTTCTCGTGTGATGTCCTGCAGTAATCCATATAACGCAGTCGTATCGCCATCGTCATTGCGTTCGGCGCACATATAACAGCGTACGAAATATTCGACGTCGGAACGAGCGGGGTGCTTCATCGTGAAATCGATGACGCCTTCGCGCCCGTCTTGCAACAGACGATTGGCAGTGATGAAAATGCGGCTGACATCGCGCGTCGACACTAAACTGCGAAGTAATGTCAATTTGGGTGAAAAACGATTAGCGTCCAGTTCGAAAATTTCATAGATCGACGGCGAGAAGCTGAGTTCTTTTGCGCCCATCGTCCATCGCCAACGCCCCATATGCGCCAGCATCAGCGCAGTGTCCTCTAATTTGGTGGTAAGCAAGCGCAGATTCTGCGCAGAATTATCCTTCATGGATTCAGTGACGTTAGGGGGAAGGGTTGAATCAAGCATTATGCCGCCAGGGTATCACAATTTACGGGGCTTTGAAAGAAAAGATGCCATATTCCCGCAACTAATAAGGCTTTGGTGAAGCGGTCTTTATCAAGTGATCTTACGATACGGCCCAAGCAATGTGCGGCATGTTGATACGTTCATTAATCACCGTACACAAGCCTTCGATAAACCCTTCCAGCTGGGCCATTGTATCGACGGATATCAAGTTCTTTTTCTTGAGCTTGTCCAAAGTCGGACGCACATTTTGTTGAATAACCTCGAAAGACGTGGCGCGATCATGCGCCTGTTCATTTTGGCTCCAGACATGCGCTTGCAGTTTTTTGGCGAGTAACGCTTCTTCTGCGTTATCAAATGCAACGGCCAGATCTTTGAGCGTTTCCAGGCTGAAATTGCGGAACGCTGCACGTACTTCTTCAGGCATGTCTTTGCCTAAGGCTGCATAAATACGGTCATAGAGACGCGCCATCGCATAGATACTTTCGGTCAGTTGCGCGCCATGCGTATCTTTTTGCTGATTGGGCGGAACCAGTTGCGCGATTTCGTCCAGCAAGACCTGAACCGCCTGAGCGGGGGGTAGATGACCATGCAATTGCACGATTTTCAGCGTGCGGAAACTGGCCTGTGCTTGCAGGATCAGCCCCGTGATCGCGCGTGGTAAGCCTTCCAATTTTTCCGCCAACGTCATTGTTTTGAACGCTTCGCGTTCGTTTTTCACAAAGCTGGGGCGATTTTGAGTCGAGACCACCGAAAGCGGCGGCAAATTGGCATGCAACAATGTTTCATTCATCTCGGCATAGCTGTCGATTTTTTCGATACGATCATCGCTCATCTTCGCATCCTGCAACATGCGGACACCTTTTTTGAATCCCAATACCGCTTGCATATCGGTGCCGAACAAAATTTCGCAGATTTGACCCGCTGGGCGTTCAAAGATATTCGGCAAATCATCTTGATGCAAATACTGACGCAACGCTTCGGTGAAGGGCAGATAATGCGAATTCGGATCTTTACGTTCCATGCCGATGGGCACGGGCTCGGGCGTTTCGTTCAATTGCAATCCGAAAACGTAATCGTCTTCATCTGCCCATAAGTAAACGAAATCGTGCATTTTCGTACGATGCGTGATCTTGTCTAGGCGTTCGATGATCTCGGGCAGTGAGCGCGCCGTTTCAACTTTATGCGCCGCCATGACCAAACCGGTACCTTCGTTTTCGTGACGCGGATGGCCCAGTTTCGCCAACGTCGTCAGGCCGTCACCCGCAAAGGAAAGATTATACGCGTTGGCGTAATCGGCAACGGTGTGATTCAAGACTTGATAGAAAATATTACTTTGAATCGCTTGGATCATTTTATGCATCTGATCGGCTTTCATCGTATTGATGACGACGTCGATAATGCCGCCGCCGCAATCGAAAATTTTCGGTTCTGAAAAATCATGCGCGGAAATCGTATTATAAAGAATGCGGATCATATGCGCTTTGATCTGGTCGGCACCGTCATGACCGAAAACCGAATTCAATCCGCCTAAATTATAGATATCGGCGCGCAGCATGACTTTGGTGTTGTTATGGTGTTGCCGCAAATATTCGATACGGTCGTCTCGTGGCCACGCAATCGCACGACCGATCAACAACGATTTAGCCGGGTTCATCGCATTGCGTGTACCGGTTTTATTGTCGATCTCGCCCGAAAATTGCGCGGCGTTGCGATAGTGTCTGAATTTATGAAGCGCGCGATCGACGCGTTGTTCCGATGCGCGGTTGTGAAATTGATCGGGTTCGACACCGCCGCCGCGGAATGAAAACCACACTTTGGCCGCTTTGTCGCGTTTCTTGATTTGAATCGCGTCATCCATTTCCTGTTTCAAAGTGCGGTGATTGACGTTGCCGCGCAGGATCATTGTTT
>JANODM010000241.1:0-3419 GCA_031412695.1 Alphaproteobacteria bacterium | reverse complement strand
AGAAGTGGATGGTAGCTTAGGCGTGGATTCCGTATCCGTCTTGGGGCGGCCTTGGAGCGGCGGCGCGTCCTCTTCTACGATTGCCTCTGGTTGGTCGCTTTGGGGCGGTTCGGGTGGTGCCATTGCGATTGCCGCTGCGGACCAGATTTTCATGCTCGAATACAGTATTTATTCCGTTATTTCGCCTGAGGGGTGTGCGTCGATTTTATGGCGCTCTGCCGAATATGCGAAACAAGCCGCCGCAGCCTTACGTCTGACAGCGCGTGACCTCAAAGAGCTGGAAGTCATCGACGAAGTAATCGAAGAACCGATGGGCGGTGCCCACCGCGCCAAAGAAGAAACCTATCACCGTGTCGGTTTGGCCATTGAATCTGCTTTGGACGAACTGACAAAATTACCGGGACCTGTTTTACGTCAACGCCGTGCCGACAAATTTTTGGCTATGGGCCAAAAGGGGCTCAGCTAATGGCACGCAAAGCTTGGCTTTTGACGCTGGAAACACCGGAAGAAACTAAAACCGTCGATGTCATCAACGCGCGCAAGAAAATCGCTGTCGTCGAAGCGCATCTGTCCATGCTGTACGAACAGATCACCGGTTTGCCGCCTGAGACCCCTGTAACGCGCATGTCGGGCCAGGAAGTTTTATTAAGCGTCGAAGCAAATACGATGCGTGGAATTCTGACGATGGTTGATGACGAAACATTGTCCCGCTTTTCCATTTCCGATGATACGGATTGGTAATTATTGATTGGTTTTTGCCGCTGTCGGGCACAACGCCATATCCGTAGTTGTATAATCCAAAGACCAAAATGACGGTAATTTGTGAATGATCAAACGAGCTTGCTCGGGATGATTCAATTTTCTACACAACCCTTTGGCGCCCTGTACCATGTTTTGATACCCGCGAATACCTGGTGCTACAGCCAGCTTGTACTCGTACCCGACGATCATAATCAACGGTATTACATTATCTTTCATTGCAATCTGCGCTTCGAGCGGTAAATGCGATATGTTTTCATGCGGCGCAAATTTAACATCCGCAGTTGCAGGCAAACCGCTATAGAGCATGAATGACGGATAGCTGCCCCACTTGTCGAACATTCCCAAAGCCGGCAATACCCAAAACAATGCAATCGCCAAACAGGCCATTTTATCTTTGGCCACTTCTTTTTTCAGCAACGGTTCGCGATAATATAGAAATAAAACAGCTTCAAGTGCGTGCAACAAAACATTCCACGGCCAAACGATCAAACCCCAATTATGGCCGAAAGGTCCTAGACAAATCAGAACAACGACCAACATGCATGTTGCTAAAATGACGCCTATTCCGCGCCAACGAGGAACAAACAAACATACCCCGATGGCACATTCGATAAACGGGACAATACACGATAAAAACAAAACGAAACCAGCATTCATACCCAATGGTTGGACAAACCACGGAAAAACGTCGAAAATAAAAGCCGTATTGATCTTGTAAAACCCTGCCCAAAAATAAATTCCAATGACCATCAATCGTATGGCTCTGAAATCTTTTTCTATGGGCTTTTGCGGAATGAACGCCGCCGCAAACAAAAT
Organism: Alphaproteobacteria bacterium; assembly: GCA_031412695.1. Classification (GTDB taxonomy): domain Bacteria; phylum Pseudomonadota; class Alphaproteobacteria; order Micavibrionales; family SZUA-601; genus JAQGJA01. Next base: position 1,841 of record JANODM010000241.1, on the reverse strand, counting down.
GAACGTATACATATAGATAAATGGCTGCCACCGCAGCTCGTCTTCGATAACCAAAAAAGCGATAAATGCCGCTAAGACAATGCCTAGTTTTCTTTTTTGCGGCACGATAATCAAAACACCGCACAACCCCAGTGTAGCGATGACCATGCTCTGAGACAGCCAGGACGGCATATTAAAATTGAAAATCGGAGCTGCGCTGAAAATTCTTTCCGTTTCGTACCATAACGGCCATGAATAAAGCACCGTGAACAAAAAACAAAAAGCCGTCAGGCGCACGCATACATCAGCCGTGATGACACGATCAGAAACAAGCTGACGAACAGAGCAATTGACGATAAATCCCGCTATTTTCTTTTTTTCAGGCGGCGGCAAATTCTCGATAAAGTCGTTTTGCAAAGCAAACAACGTCATACCGCGAAAAAAAGCCATGATCGGATAAAGAAATGCTGTCACTTTTTCACTGGCAAAAAGCTTGATCATTACTTTGTTGAACACATTGGATGGCGTAGTCAAACTAGAGAGTAGAAAAACAGCTTTATCACCAAAATAATAAGCGCCACGATATTCAACCAACATGCCAAGATCAAGGTTATACCCCAATTCAGTCGCCTTATCGCGTAGATCGCTGCGGCCACGTGCATCAATTAGTTCAACTTGGAAGTTTTCGCGCAGGCGAACCATATGCACGTAACGCTTGCAAAACGGGCATTGGCCATCATATAAAACCGTTAGTTTTTCTTTGGCACTCACGCTTTGCCCTCATCCATCACTTCTTTGACCTTTTCGGCCAATTGTTTCAAGGTGAACGGCTTGGCCAAGAAATGAATGCCTGGGCCCATATCATCTTTAAATTTATCTTCGGTGTAGCCGGACATGAAAATGATGCGTAAATTCGGATAGATTTTGCGCACATGCTTCCCTAGTTCGATACCGTCCATACCTGGCATCATGACATCGCTGACCATGATATCGATTTTCGGTTTTTTCTCTTCGATCATTTCCAACGCATTGTCACCGCTGCTGGCCTCGAATACTTCATAACCTTTATTCTGCAAAGCACGCACCGAGAAAGATCGTACGGCGTCTTCGTCTTCGACCAACAACACACGCGACGACCCAGTCAAATCTTCGACTTTTTCGATGACGACTTTGACGGGTGCAGTCACTTCTTGTTCTTCAGCACGTGGCATATAGATGCTGAAGGTCGTGCCTCTGCCTACTACGGTTTCGACACCGACATAGCCGTTTGATTGACGAATAATCCCGTAGACGGTCGACAGCCCAAGCCCGGTCCCCGCTCCAAGTGGTTTGGTCGAAAAGAACGGATCGAAAATTCGCGCCAAAACATCGGGCGGAATTCCCGTGCCGGTATCTACGACATCGAGGACAACCCATTCACCCGCAGGCATCTCGTCCGTGCCGACCATTTGACGTTTTTGTTTGTTGACGAAGTTTCGTGTTTTAATCGTCAACAATCCACCTTGCATCATCGCGTCACGAGCATTCACGGCAAGATTGACCAAGACTTGTTCCATCTGGCCTTGGTCGACTTTGACTAAACCTAAATCGCGGTCATGCGTAATTTTTAAGTCGATCGTTGCACCGATCAGACGGCGCAGCAAATGCGACACGTCGGTAATCACATCGGTGATATCCATGACTTTGGGTTGCAAGGTCTGTTGACGACTAAACGCCAGCAATTGACGCACCAAATTCGCAGCACGGTTACCGTTTTGTTTAATCTGCATGATGTCGGCAAAAGATGGATCACCTGCACGGTGACGCATCAGCAACAAATCGCAGAAACCGATCATCGCGGTCAGCAAGTTGTTAAAGTCATG
>JANODM010000240.1:0-6439 GCA_031412695.1 Alphaproteobacteria bacterium | reverse complement strand
ATACCCGCTGATGCGCATGGATGCATCGACAAGCCATTGGCTAAAATTACTGCCGATAGACGCCGCTGGCATATGAAAGTCGACCCAAACGGGCAACAAGCGATCACGCATTACAAAATCATGGGAACACGCAACGGTCTGACCTGGTTGGAGTTGGCTCCGAAAACGGGCCGCACGCACCAATTGCGCGTTCATTGTGCGGATATGGGATGGCCGATCATCGGCGATATCTTTTACGGCCAGGCAGACGATACGCGGCCATTAATGCTGCATGCTCGATCGCTACGTATTCCTTATCCGGGCTTGGCCAATCCTTTGACGATTGAGGCCCCGCCTCCGTCGCATTTCTTGGACATGTTGCACACGATTAAGCCGAATGCCTGATTGAGATGGGTGGATGTAAGCCGCATTTGCCCTTATAATCCGTGCCGATGACAAAACCGAAAACCAGCGCAAAAAAAACATGGCTTGATCCGTTGATCAATCCGGCGATTTTGTTTTATCTGTTGCCGTATATGATGGTTTTACTAGTGGCAGGTACCGTCGCGCAAAAATATGTCGGATTATTTACCGCAACAAAGTTATTTTTCAGCTCGTTCATTTTGTGGATCGGGTGGTTGCCTTTGCCGGGTGGTGCTGCAGCTTTGGCGATTTTATTCGTCAACCTGACCGCTTATTTTATCGTCAAAAGCCAATGGAAAATGCCTGCCCTTGGGTCAACAGTTACACATTTAGGCGTCATCGTGTTGTTATTGGGTGGCCTGGTGACATTAGTGAACAAGCAGGAAGGTTTCATTATTCTACGTCACGGCCAACAAGCCGATGCGTTTTATGATTACGATACGCGGTACTTTAGCGTGGAAAAAAACGGGAAGATGATTCATCAAATATCGTTTGATCAATTAAAAGAAAATCAATCTATTCTGTTACCTGATGGCGAAAGTGTAAACATTCGCCATGCCTATCCTAATAGTATGATCACCGAAAACGGTACATTAAAACAAATCGACACGCGTCTGGAAGAAGAAACAAATCAAGCCGGTTTAGTATTTGACGTCACTGTCGATAACAAGAAATTCAGCTTTTTGACGACTGAATTTTTGCAGAATCAACCACATTTGACGACAAAGGCAGGGCGACACCAGTTCAGTCTGCACCGCTTGTCTCGCAATTTACCGTTCGGTTTGCGGATGAGCGCATTGCGCCAGGATCGTTATCCAGGAACCGAAATGGCGAAATCCTATGAAACCCAGTTCGACGTGATTGAGAAAGATCATGAATGGCCTGCACATACGGCGATGAATGATCCGTTGCGCTATCAAGGCTATACGTTTTATCAAGCATCCGTATTGACGTTACCGAACGGGGAACAAGCTTCGGTTTTAAATGCCGTCAAAGATATCGGATGGTTATTCCCATATGCCGCAACGGCGTTGATCTCGATCGGTCTTCTTTTAAATGCCTGGGCGCGCCGTCATGCTAAAAAATAAACTTTTTATGATCATCTTGATGATGCTGTGGTGTTTTCCAAGCCATGCACAGGATTATTTCGACTATAATGCATTCGGCCGACTGCCAATTGCGCATGAGGGTCGCATCAAACCGTTATCGCGTTATGCTGAATTACTGTTCAAACAGGTGACGGGTAATGACGCATCGGATGATACGCAAGCAACGGCGTGGTTGGCGATGACGGTATTCGACCCGTCTAGCGCGGAAAGTATTGCGCAGTTTCGTGTCGCAAATCCCCAAGTGTTGTATGCATTAGGATTACAAAAAGGCTTGGAATATTATGATTTCAACACGCTTCATCAGGCGTTTTTAAAGAACAAAAAATTGATCGCGTCGTTGCAACACATTGAACATCCGACACGAGACGAACAGGACGTGTTGGAATTATACGAACATGCATCGATTTTCGAACAAACTAAAGACGCTTTGACCGGTGTATTACCGTTACGCGTTAAGAGCGATACGAAAACGCCTTTGACATTTTCCGATCTGAAAAAAAATGATGCTTTGCGTATTTTATTATCCGAAAAAGGCAAGACAAATCGTTTGTTTCGGGTGATCCCCCAGGATAGTGAATGGTTTACCCCTTGGGAAAGAATAACAAACGGTTCGCCTGGTACATTAATTGTAAATTGGAAAAAAACCGCAACAGCTTATATTGAGCAAGATGCCGAGAAATGGTCGCAAGAATCTGGTCGCCTTACCACTTTGACACTAAATCAATCAAGTGATGAAACACTGGAATTTCGTCTTAATACGGAACGGTTTTATCATGCTATCGATCCGTTTTTTTACAGCTTTGTTTTTTATCTATTTGGGCTTGTGATTTCGTTTGCATCGAAACGTAAAATTTTGACTCTTTGCACGTATGGCTTGTTGGGAACGGGGATCGTGTTGCAATCCCTAGGGATTGTGGCACGCATGATCATCTTGCAACGTCCACCCGTCAGCACCTTGTATGAATCAGTTTTGTGCGTTGGATTGATGGCAACCCTTCTGTTTTACACTTTTGCGTATCGCCAGAATCGCACGGCGTTTTTGTCGCTGTCCGGTATTTCAGGGGTTTTATTTTACGGTATTGCGTTGTCGTTACAAGAAAGCCGCGATGACCTAAAAGTATTAGAAGCAGTTTTAAACACGCGTTTTTGGCTGGCGACACATGTAATGGCAATTAGTGCGGGATACGCGCTGTGTGCACTGACATCCCTGTCGGCGCATACGCATCTAGTGGCAAAAGTATTTAAAACGCGACATTATTTTACAACTCTTGAATTCAGCAGAAGATTGTATCAGTTTTCAGTGTGGGCGTTGCTGTTCGTTGCAGGCGGTACATTGTTGGGCGGCGTATGGGCCGATCAATCCTGGGGGCGATTTTGGGGATGGGACCCGAAAGAAAACGGGGCATTGCTGATTGTGCTGTGGCTGACATGGTTATTGCATGCAAAATTCAGTAAGCATTTAAGCCTGGTTGGGTTTCATTTGGGCTTGGCTTTTTTAGGGATAATTGTCGGATTATCGTGGTTAGGTGTGAATTTATTAGGTGTCGGCTTGCATTCTTATGGCTTTACCAACAGTTTGGCGACGGGATTTACCGTGTTTTGTATCGGTGATATTCTGATGTTAGGACTTATCTGGCTCAAGGGTCGTAAAAATGGCACGTTCACTGCAACCATATAATTGGCTGATTATCGTCGGTGTATTTGCGCTGTTATTCGGTGGAGCAACAGCATTACAAGCCACCTCGCCGTCCGAAAAAAATCAACCGGACATCGTAGCTGATCAAGTGTTTGAGACGATTGATGGCGCAAAAATCGCTTTACATGATTTCAAAGGCAAAATCATTTTAATTCATTTTTGGGCGTCATGGTGCCCGCCTTGTGTCACGGAATTACCGTTATTGTTGCAAGCGGCAAAAGATAATCCCGATATAGCCGTCATCGCGGTGTCTATCGATCGAAGCCGTACTGAAATGACGAATTTCCTCGCGCATATTAAGAATCTATCAAGCGTAAAAAATGTCTATTTTGTGCAGGACGCTCAAAGCGTTATCACTGTCGACGGACAAAAAGTCTATCGCTATCCCGAAACATTCGTGATTGCACCCGACTTGACGATACGTGACCATATCCGAGGAGGCTTGGATTGGCGCGGGTACGACTTCTAAATTTTTTCCGCTTATAACCAACCACGTTTTTTAGAATACAAATAAGGCAATACAGCGGATAAGGCCATTAATCCTAACGCCCAAGGATACCCGGCCAACCATTGCAGTTCAGGCATATAGTCAAAATTCATGCCGTATATGGAGGCGACCAAAGTCGGCGGCAGAAACACAACGGCCGCCACAGAAAACATCTTGATGATTTGGTTTTGTTCCAAACTGATCAACCCTAACGTCGCATCTAATAAAAATGTGATTTTATGCGATAAGAACGTCGCATGCTCGCTTAAAGATGCAGCATCGCGGTATAGCAACTTCATATGTTGTTGCGTTGCTTTGTCGCGATCATTGCTTAGGGTGGAATGATACGTCACCATGCGGGACACGGTAATCAAACTTTCTTGCAACATCGTCAAGACGTCACCTTTATGGCCGATTTGTTGGATGACTGATTGCAGATCTAGTGTTTTCTTTTTGTTTTTTTGCATTACACGGCTGCTAAACACACTACGTGACATCAAATCGATCTCGATACCTGTTTTCTCTAACGTATCCGCCATGCGAGCGATGATTGCCTCGACCAGCCCCAGCATGATGAATTCACCGGTATTGCATACGACACTGTTTGGGCGTTGCGCACGGGTCGCATAGGCCAAAAATGGCTTTGGTTCAGCATAGCGCACGGTGACTAGTGTTTTTCCTTTCAAGATAAACGTCACAGGCGTTTTCATCGGCTCTTCGCCATCCATATTGACGATGACGGTCATCGTCATGAATTCGGCACCGTCTTCATGATACAAGCGTGACGATAATTCGATTTCTTCCATTTCATCGCGTGTCGGTATCGAAATGCCAAGCAGTTTTTCTACTGCGCGATCTTCCTCAACGGTTGGATTCAATAAATCAATCCACACGGCGTGTTGCAAATCGGAACTAATACCCGGCAAATGTGCGGAGCTAAGTTGATTGGAAGAACAAGTATAAGTGTTAAGCATGAGAAACTCTCAGTCCAAAAGTTTGTGTATCAATTCGACCTTAAAAATAGATCCGTTGCAGCTGCACGGCAATCCCAACTATGGCCTGCTCGTATTGCGTCACCGCCCCGTTTACCACGTATTTTTGCTTGATCCCGATTATTTGCAATTTCTGCTACGGCACGCGCTAGCGCTATCGGCTCATCCGATGGAATAATCCAACCACAATCGTGCTCACGTACCAGGTCAGCCTGACCTGGAAAATCAGTTACGATGACAGAAACGTCGCAGGCGAGCGTTTCAAACAGTTTAAGCGGAAAAAGACCTGTTTCAGAACGTTTTCCAGGATTGGTTATCGGCACCAGACCGCCTATGGAAGCACCGATATAAGCAGGAATAGTCGCGTAAGGACGCGTACCTAATATATGCAGCCGCTGATCTTTTGTCGCCAGTTGCTCTAATTCAGATTTGCCAGGACCGTCCCCTATCACGACAAGATGTATATCGCGCGGCCATTCGATACATGATAAGGCTTCTTGCATCACGTTTAATCCATGCCACGCCGCTAAACCGCCAAAGAAAATAACATATGGATATTGTGGTGTATCATGCGGTACAGGTAGATTTGGACGAAATAAATCCGTATTTGCACCATTTGGAATTACAGTAATATTACGATTACCTGACTGAGCTTGCGCCCACAAACGCAAATTCTCGGTGACAGCGATCAAGCCTGTCGCCCATGCATATTGCTTTTTTTGCATCCAAATCAAGATAACGCGCACACGATTCAATTGGGGATAAGTAACAAATACATCTTCGTATGGCCCGTTAATTTCATGATATATTTTGATACCCAAAAGTTTCGCCAATAATGCTGTAGGAAAAGCCAAGTAATGAGCACGTACGTAAATTACGGTATTCTTACGCCAGTTTAACCATAGCTTTATTTGCACATAAAATGATGCCAAAAGACGTAAAAATAGAGATGGCGAGTTTGCATGTGTTGTGTAATAAGGCTGAAAAAGATGAATAATCCAATTGCGCTTATTTAGACCTTTTATAATTTCGTGCGCATGTGCATATCCGGCACGTCCTTCACGCAAGGGTTCAAGCGCGAGATATGAAAGATTTTTCACGTCGCAACCTGAGTCGTATTAGGAAAGATTAACTCTTCGTAGGCTCTCATTAAAATAGCCGATTCATTTTCCCAACATAGATCTTTTGCTGCTTTTAAACTATTTTGTTTAAACCGATCAATATCGGTACGTGTAAATCGATTGATGACATCCGCAACTGACTGAGCGTCATATCCCGATACCAAATATCCCAAATCATGTGTTTTGACCAAACGTGCCATTTCTGGAAGATCGCTGACACACAGTGCAACACCGGCCATGGTATATTCAAAAAATTTATTCGGTAATGTAAATCGTTTTTGAGGACTGATATCTTCATGGACGAAATAACCAATATCTGCGCGGTTAGCCTCGGGAATGATTTGATCAAATAATACCGGAGGTTCGATACGAACACGCGATTCAACGCCAAGAGTTTGAGCATATCGATTGAGTTCCGCAATATATTCCGGCGAACCAGGTCCGCGCATGATTAAATTAAATTCCGGCCGCCAGAGCGGTAGCGATTCAAGCATTAATTTCAAACCACGTGTGTGATAAATAATACCGTGATAAAGTACATTTATTTTTGCACCCGTTGGTCGAAACGGAAGATTGACAAAGGTCGGCACGCTTCTGATTACTAATGGTCGTGGTAAGGGCGCATAGTCCTT
>JANODM010000239.1:0-4588 GCA_031412695.1 Alphaproteobacteria bacterium | reverse complement strand
GAATATCGATGCGACGCATATTGTTGAAACCTTAATGAAATGCAAACCTGATACGACGTTGTTTATTATTGCGTCGAAAACATTCACCACCATCGAAACCTTGACTAATGCTAAAACCGCGCGCCAATGGTTGGTCGATGCATTGGGAGAAGGGGCCGTGGCCGATCATTTCGTCGCCGTTTCGACGGCAGCGGACAAAGTCGCAAGCTTTGGCATCGACACGAATAACATGTTCGGCTTTTGGGATTGGGTCGGCGGTCGCTACAGCATTTGGTCATCGATCGGATTGGCAGTCGTCTTAGCCGTAGGCCCCGAAGGGCTCGAGGAATTTCTACACGGCGCGCGCGATATGGACACGCATTTTCAAGAGGCGCCGTTACGTGAAAACCTGCCGGTGTTGATGGGATTATTGGGCATCTGGTATCGCAATTTTTTCAACCTGCCGGCTCAGGCTGTCTTGGCGTATGACCAATATCTGGAACATTTTGCAGCATATTTGCAGCAATTAGATATGGAATCATGTGGGAAGTCGGTTGATCGCGACGGAAAATCGGTCGACTACCAAACGGGAGCCATCATATTCGGCGAACCCGGCACCAACGGCCAGCATGCGTTTTATCAATTGATCCACCAAGGTACCACGATTATTCCATGCGATTTTATCGTGACGTATAAAGCGCAAAATTTAGGCGCCGAGCATCATCGTATTCTGCTTGCTAATGCATTAGCCCAGCCAAATGCGTTGGCAACAGGGCGCAATTTAGAAGAGGCAGGCGGCAATCCGTTCAAAGTATTTCCGGGAAATCGCCCCAGCAGCCTTCTGCATATCGACGTCTTGAATTGTTACGCGATGGGTCAGCTTATCGCGCTGTACGAGCATAAAACATTTGTGCAATCCGTGATGTGGAACATCAATGCTTTTGACCAATTCGGCGTCGAATTGGGCAAAGAAATGGCGCTGAAAATGATGGCGGAGTAAAAGCTTTCGTATCCCGAGCGTAGTCGAGGGATCACTCTGTGAATTATTTTTAAGTGAGGTCCCTCCGCTTCGGTCGGGACACGAGTAATTTAGTTTGTTTCTGCCAGTAAACTCTCAACATCCAATGCATGCGAAAACATCCGTAAACTACCGTCCGGATTGGAAGGCCATTGATCCTGCGGGCGATCCCAATAGAGTTCAACGCCATTTTGATCGGGGTCGCGCAGATACAACGCTTCGGAAACGCCATGATCGGACGCACCGTCTAAGACGATGCCTGCAGTCAAAACGCGTTTAAGCGCGACTGCTAAATCGCGCCGTGTCGGATACACAATCGCGGTATGAAAAAGACCTGTGCTGTGCGGTGGGGGCGGCGATCCGTTTAAACTTTCCCACGTGTTCAGCCCGATATGATGATGATATCCGCCTGCGGAAATAAACACCGCCTCGGCACCGTAACGCGTCGTAATCGAAAACCCTAATACACCGACATAAAAATCAAGCGCGCGCTCAAGATTTGCGACCTTGAGATGCACATGTCCGATGCGGGTTTGAGAGGGGATGGTGTACATATTTAACTTTGAAGGTATTTAGTTAAAGTTTCGTGGGTGATGCCGCTTGGATTTTCTTTAGAAATTTCTAAATTTATTTCACCGATTAATTTAGGAGCAGTTTTAATTAAATCCTCTAGCTCTGGTCCATTCTTATCCATGTAACGTTGAAACCAACTCAAGGCGTAAATCATATCTTTAAATTTAGAAGTAATATTTTCAATATCAGCAGCTACTAAATCTTCTTGACTAAATTTTGCCATAGAGAAAAAGGGAACTAGTACTACATTGCGTGGATTGCCATCTATGCCAGATTGTATCAACGCTGAATGTGCAATCTTGTTGCGATTTGTAGATAGCTTGTTCGTTCTACTAAAAAGTTTCTTCCATATAAAATATATCTTAACTTCTAAGGGAGTTCTTTTAATAAAGGTATCTAATGTTTCTATGCGTGATCTAAATACAATTATTTTATCCCAGACAACAAACGCGCTCTGATTATTAAAATGACCCGTTTTTTCGAGGATTAGACTTAATATTCTTTCAATGGAAGCCCAAGCGAGCAAACAATCAGCCATTGCTACTTTAATAGATTTTGCTTGCTCAGCTATTTCAATTTCAAATGGTGTCTTTTGTTCAGTCACACACTACTCCACAACACATCGTCAATATTATCCGTATGTGCCGCGAGCATCACTAATCGGTCCACTCCTAACGCGATCCCGGCGCAAGGCGGCATGCCGAATGCCATCGCGTTTAAAAAATCCTCATCGATCGGCCAGGCATGGCCATAGATTTTTTCTTTCTCGATCATATCAGCGGTAAAGCGCGCGCGTTGCTCGGTTACATCCGTCAATTCCGAAAACGCATTCGCCAATTCCAAACCGCAGGCATAAAGTTCGAAACGTTCAGCCCAACGTGGGTCAGATTCCTTTTTGCGCGATAACACCGCCATATGCGCCGGGTATTCGTATAAAAATGTCGGGCGATTAATGCCTAAAAACGGTTCGATCAATTCGTTCAGCACTGCAAAATATACGGCGTCCCAATCATCCGTGTCCAAAACACGCGCACCCGCTTTGACGGCCAGTTCTGCGAAGGTGTCGCGGTCATTCAGCAATTCACCTAACGGAATGTCGCAATATTTTTGAAACGCCTGATCCAATGTCAAATATTCGAAATTCGCAAATGGATCACACGTTTTTCCCTGATAAACGAATTCTTTGACGTTCGCGGCGCGCGCGACATCACGCAGCAACCCCGTGCAATCTTCCATGATCTGTTTGTAATCGCATTTGGTGCGGTACCATTCGATCATCGTGAATTCAGGACTGTGTCGGCTTGAGCCTTCGGCGTTGCGCAAAACGTGACAGATTTGATATTGTTTTTCGACGCCTGCGACGATCAATTTTTTCATCGCGAATTCTGGACTAGTGTGCAGCCACATCTCGCGCGTGGTCTGATGATCCGCCGCCAACAATTCGGTTTTAAAGCCATGCAAATGCACTTCGCAACCCGGCGCGGTTTGCAAAATCGGGGTCTCGACTTCGTCGAACCCTTGGGTGTCGAAAAAAGCCCGGATGGCTTTGATCACTGCCTGGCGGGTTTTTAAAAAACCATAGCGTTTTTCAAAGCTTTCGGGGTTCCAAGATGTGTTTTTAAGGGTTTGACGGGGTTGCATTTCGACCTTGGGACGACTAGGGTAGGCCACGATTTTACTCTGGAGCCCGCTAAAATGAAAGTCCAAGCTATCACCGTCCGTCCCGGCCAAGTCCTTGATCACGAAGGTAAATTATGGCTGGTCGCCAAGGCTGAAATTTACCAGCCGGGCAAGGGCGCGTCTGTGATGCAGGTTGAGATGCGCGATGTGCGTCAAGGTTATAAGACGAATGTGCGTTTCCGTACGCAAGAATCCGTCGAGCGTGTTCGTCTGGATCAACATGATTGCACGTATCTCTATGCCGACGGCGATGACTATCATTTCATGAACAAAGAAAACTTTGAACAATTAATCGTTCGCGGCGACATCATCGGTGATAAAAAACAATTCCTGCAAGACGGCATGGAAGTCGAAATCGAATTCTATGAAACCGAAGCGCTGAACGTTACCTTGCCGCAATTCGGCACCTATACGATCACCGAAGCCGACCCTGTCGTCAAAGGCCAAACGGCGTCGTCGTCCTATAAACCTGCGGTTTTGGATAATGGTGCGCGTATCATGGTACCGCCGCATATCGAATCCGGGACGCGTATCGTCGTAAAACTGGAAGACGGTACGTATTCCGAGCGAGCGAAAGACTAATGGCAATTTCTCCCAATCTGATGGTCATGGCACGGGCGATTGAAAAATCGGCGCGTTCCCTGGTGCGCGATTTCAACGAAGTTGAAAAATTGCAAATTTCCGTCAAAGGCCCCGGCGATTTCGTGTCCAAAGCAGATAACCGTTCCGAAGAAATTTTATTGGAATCCTTGACCAAAGACCGTCCCGAATGGGGCTTTATGGGCGAAGAGGGCACGGACATCAAAGGCAAAGACGCGCGTTATCGGTGGATCGTGGATCCGCTGGACGGGACAAATAATTTCTTGCACGGTTTGCCGCATTGGTGCGTGACGGTCGCGTTGGAAAAAGACGGCGAGATCGTAGCCGGCATGACGTTCGACCCTATCCGTCAGGAAATGTTCCGCGCGGAAAAAGGCGGCGGAGCCTTTATGAACAACACGCGTTTGCGAGTATCAGGTCGCAAAGAATTAAAAGACGCATTGATCCATATCGATGCTGGCTATGCGCGTAAAGATCCGAAAAAATACGAGCTGTTCAGTCATGCGGTCAACCAAAGCGGCCTGCACGCATCATCGGTACGCGTCATGGGCGCGGGCGCTTTGGATTTGTGCTATGTCGCGGCGGGGCGTTTCGATGTCATGCTGCATTGCGGATTGGCCAAGCATTGGGACATCGCTGCTGTTTTTTTGTTGATCAAATAAGCGGCCGGAACGGTGACGGATTTAAACCTCAAACCGACGACGCATATCGAAGGTGAATTCCTGGCTGCCAACATGC
>JANODM010000238.1:0-1899 GCA_031412695.1 Alphaproteobacteria bacterium | reverse complement strand
CGGCTGATCCGCCGATCAACGTATCAATAGCAGGCACCAATTTTTCCAACACATCGCCCGATGATTTGCGTGTCGCCTGGTTAGGTTTCTGCGTAATAAAATCATTTTTCAATTTTAAAATAATGTCGTTCAAATCGCCGGGCAACTTCGTTTCATAAAACGCATCAAATTCCGCTGGCTTGGTTTTCTGCGACCAGGCTTTTGACAAGGACGCACTTTTTTTCCCGATATCGCGCCAAGTCTTTAAAATATCACTTGGGATATCAAACGGCGCATGATTCCAATTCAGATGCTCACGCGTCGCCGCCACTTCGTCCTTGCCAAGAGGTGAGCCATGAACGTCTTTCGTACCTTTTTTATTCGGAGCACCGTAACCGATGACGGTTTTACAGACGATTAAGGTCGGACGATCCGCGTTTTGCGCCATCGACAAGGCTTCGGTGATTTCGGACGGATTATGCCCGTCTACGACATCCACCAACCACCCATAGGCCAAGAAACGTGTTGCCACATCTTCGGTAAAACTCAAAGCGGTGGGCCCGTCAATCGTAATCAGATTACTGTCATACAGCACAACCAGATTTTTCAATTTCAAATGACCCGCCAACGCGCAGACTTCGTGCGATATACCTTCCTGCAAATCGCCGTCACCGCAAAACACATAGGTTTTATGATTGACGGCTTCTTCACCGAAACGGTTGCGCAAAACTTCTTCGGCCATCGCCATGCCGACCGCATTGCCTAAGCCCTGACCCAATGGCCCTGTCGTTGTCTCGACCCCTGTTTCCAAATGAATTTCGGGGTGGCCGGGTGTCAGAGATTTCAATTGACGGAAATTTTTGATCTGATCGATCGTCATTTCCGCATAGCCGGTCAAATACCCTAACGCGTATAACAACGCTGATCCATGCCCACCCGACAGGACAAATCGGTCGCGATCCGGCCAGGTTGGGTTAGCGGGGTCGAAACGCAGGAAATCCTTAAACAGCACGGTGGCGACATCCGCCATGCCCATCGGCAGGCCAGGATGCCCTGATTTTGCGGCTTCGACCGCATCTAAGCTGAGAAAGCGGATGGCATTCGCCAAGTCCTTATGTTGCACCATGAATTCAACTCCATTTTTGTCAAAGATAGCAGCCGCGCACTCTTGATGAAAGGGGTTTAACCCTTTACTATATGGCTATTACAACCTAAAGGCCTAACCGATGTCCCGTCTAACGTCCGCTTTGGAAAAACTGGATCAAGCGATCACGAAATTGGAACGCTCGATCGACTCGCGCGTCACGCGCTATGAAGGTCAGCAACGCGACTTGTTTTCGCAACTGGAAACCGAGCGCGACAAAACCAAAGCGATCGCCAAAGAGTTAGACGGTGTCATCTCCCAAATAGAAAAAACCCTGCAAACCAATTCGGCGGTACAATAAGATGAGCGGATCAAAAGTCACCCTCACGTTGAATGGTCGCGTTTACACGGTCGCCTGCGACGAAGGCCAAGAAAAACGCGTCCAATATTTGGCGCAATATATCGATCAGAAATTGCGCGATGCCGCCCGCGGCACGAATGCCAACACGGGCGAGTCTTATCCGTGGTTGTTGACGACATTGGTCATCGCCGACGAATTGCTGACCGCGCGCGAGCAATTAGACACGGTTCAAATGGACACCAGCCAACTGGACGGCAAATCGCAGCGCCAACAGGAAATCGACCTTCAGGCCGTGCAACATTTGGCCAACCGCATCGAAGAGCTGGCGACCAAACTTAACGCTGTAGGTTAAAGTCAGAAATCGCAACGTACTTGAACCCTTCCTTGAGGGAGAGAGGTAAAGCACGACGCCACCTCTAAAACCTTGCCTTTTACGGGATTCCATTATATAGTATCTAGAGGACTGCGGCGTGCG
>JANODM010000237.1:0-5072 GCA_031412695.1 Alphaproteobacteria bacterium | reverse complement strand
GCGTTCAAAAAACGCATATCGAATTCGGCATTGTGAATGACCATTTTATCATCACCGATAAAGTCCAATAATTTGCCCCCGACTTCAGCAAAGATCGGTTTGTCTTTGACGTCGCGGTCACTGATGCCGTGAACGGCGGTAGCGTTTTCTGGGATAGGCCGCTGTGGGTTTACATAGTGATGAAATATTTTACCCGTCGGGACATAATTAATCAATTCCAACGCCCCGATTTCGACGATTCTATCGTCGCCTTCGGCGTTAAACCCAGTAGTTTCGGTATCCAGAACGATATGGCGCATAAGAATGGTTTATAACCGATTCAGGGGCCAAAGTAACCCTCTCTTAAACGCTTGGGAGTAATCTGGGAGGGTATTTCAAGACCCTTCAAAACGGTCTGTCGCCCATCTGTTGTCCGTCTGCCGCCCGTTTATCCAAGAAAGAAAAGCTCCGTGTCCTTTCTCACTGAAAAAAATGACAAATCCGCTTTTATCGCCCAACAGGTGATGCACACTATCGGTGAAAATAATTTAAAACCGAACCCCGACGTGTTCGCCGTTTTATATGCGCATTTCAGCGGATTGAATCCCGATATTTCGCAAGAGATCAATCGTCTGAACCGCGAAAGCAAACCGCTGACCACAACGATTTGCGAAGAGCTGCATGCCGAATTTTTATCGCCAAAACGCGAAAAAGAATTGATCGAAGACACGGCTAAAAAGGTACATGACGCGATGGCCGAAATCTCGGAATTGATTCACGGTGCCGGTATGGCACATAAAGAGTATAACCAAAGTTTGCAGCGTCAATCTGATAATCTGACGACTGAAACCGATATCAATAAAATCAAGAAAATGATCAATATCTTGGTCGATGATACGCGTGAGATGATCGAGAAAAATCATCGCTTGGAAGACAAGTTGAACAATTCATCGAATGAATTGACCCAGATGCGCCAGGATATGGTGAATTTGAAACACGAAGCCATGACCGATGTATTGACGGGTATGCCGAACCGCAAAGCGTTTGATATGGAACTCAAGGCCCGCGCATCAGAGGCGTTCGAGCGCGGCCGCAATATGTCGCTGATCATGGTCGATATCGATCACTTTAAAACCTTTAACGACACGTTTGGTCATCAGGTTGGTGACCAGGTTTTGAAATTAGTGGCGAAAACCATGTTCGAAGGCTTGCGCCCCGGCGATTTCCTGGCCCGTTACGGCGGCGAGGAATTCGCCATCGTTGTGCCCGGTGCGAAAATGCGCGATGCCGAAAAATTGGCGGATCGCCTGCGCGAACGCATCGCCGATAAAGACATCGTCAATCAATCCAAAAATGAAAAATTGGGTCGTCTCAGCATTTCACTTGGGGTTTCGCAATTGCAACCTGGCGAGCCATTAGATCACTTGATCGACCGTTCGGATCGCGCACTGTACAAAGCCAAAGCTGCCGGGCGGAATACGGTTGTCGCCATCGAGTACGATAAGGCGTTGCACGAGACCCGGACCAACGTTCAAATCTCGCAGAATTGATGATCGCGGATCGCTGTGCCTCGAGCGTAGTCGAGAGGCTTCTCTTCGTGTTAAGCGAGGTCCCTCCGCTTTGGTCGAGACACGTATTTGAAAAGGTGATTCCTGGAGAGTCATCATTGCATCGATCCGTCTAACGCTCTATCTTAACGCCATGCATAATCTGGCGACGGCTTCGATGAATTTAACGGATATTCCCCCCTATTTGCGCGGCCTTAACGACGCTCAACGGCAAGCCGTGGAAACATTGGCGGGGCCGGTTTTGATTCTGGCCGGAGCGGGTACTGGTAAGACACGTGCCTTAACATCGCGCCTGGCGCATTTGCTGCATACGCATACGGCAACGCCCGGACAAATTCTGGCGGTGACGTTCACAAACCGCGCAGCGGCCGAATTGCGTCATCGCGTATCGTCTGCTCTTGGGGGTACGGATGTCGCAGGATGGTGGATCGGCACGTTCCACAGTTTGGCTGCGAAAATGCTGCGTCGTCATGCCGAGTTAGTAGGATTACGATCGAATTTTACGATCATCGACGATGATGATCAATTACGTTTGCTGAAACAAGTCTTCGAATTACAAGGCATCGACGCGAAAACCATTTCGCCGAAAATGGTTTTGGCGATGATCGACCGGTGGAAAAATATCGGTCTGTTGCCGCAACATTTATCTGCGTCTGATATTGCCGATAAAAACAATCCGTTGACTGGACAGCAATTGGTCGCGTTGTATCAAGGTTATCAAGATCGATTGACTGCTCTGAATGCGTGTGATTTCGGCGATTTGCTGGTGCATTTGGTGACGATTTTCCGTGATCCGTCTAATGGTGTTTTAGCGCAGTATCACGCACGTTTCAAATATGTGTTGGTGGATGAGTATCAGGATACGAACACTGTGCAGTATCAATGGCTGCGTTTATTGTCGCAAGCCAATCACAATATTTGCTGTGTCGGCGATGACGATCAATCGATTTATTCCTGGCGCGGCGCGAACGTGCAAAATATTTTGAATTTCGAAAAAGATTATCCTGAAGCCGTTATTATCCGTTTGGAACAGAACTACCGATCAACCCAGCCGATTTTAGACGCAGCGAATGGCCTTATCGCGCATAACAAATCGCGCTTGGGTAAAAATTTATGGACTGATAGCCCAAGCGACGATCAGGTGCGCATCACGTTGATGACGGACCAATCCGATGAGGCGCGTCAAACGGCCGAGACGATTGAAACCGAACAGCGTCGCGGTGCCTCATTGAATGATATGGCGGTATTGGTGCGCACTACCAGTCAGATGCGTGCTTTTGAAGACCGTTTCAATGCGTTCGGTATTTCGTATCGCGTCGTGGGCGGCCCGCGATTCTATGAGCGTCAGGAAATTCGCGATGCATTGGCGTATTTGCGTCTGGCGCATCAAACGGACGATGATTTGGCATTCGAGCGCATTATCAATCTCCCCAAGCGTGGTATCGGTGCGAAAACATTGCAGGATTTGCAACGCTCATCCCGCGCGATGCGTCGTTCGCTATATGTCGCGACCGAAGGCTTGGTGCAAACGGATGAATTAAAACCGGGAATTCGCGTGACGCTGAAACAATTCGTCCAAGATATGCAACGTTGGCGCGGCTTGGCCGAGACGATGCCGCCAGGCGATTTAACTGCCATGATCCTCGAGGAATCCGGCTATGTCGCCATGTGGCGCGACGATAAATCCATCGAAGCGGCCGGGCGTTTGGATAATTTGAAAGAACTGGTGACGGCGATGTCGCCGTTCGAAGATTTAGGCGCGTTTTTGGAACATGTCGCGTTGGTCACGGAAAACCAAGAACGTTCGGACGCGCCCCGCGTGACGTTGATGACATTACATGGCGCAAAAGGATTGGAATACGACCACGTCTTTTTACCCGGATGGGAAGAGGGATTATTCCCAAGTCAGCGCAGCATGGACGAAGTCGGCTTAGCGGGTTTGGAAGAAGAGCGCCGCTTGGCTTATGTTGGCATCACCCGAGCGCGCAAAAAAGTTGTGATTTCTTATGCGCTGCGTCGTCAAATTTACGGTGAGTATTCTGACACCGTTCCGTCACGTTTTATCGATGAATTGCCTGCAGGCGCTGTCCAAGATGATCGTAAAATTTTGCAGCAACGTTGGGCCTCGCAACATGCGATGCAAGCGCAACCGAAATGGTCTAGCGGCGGATGGGACAATAATAATTGGGGCCAGAAGAAAAATAAATCTGCACCGTTGATTATTGATGCCACGGCCGATGAAATTTATACGCATAGTGCTTTTAAGATCGGTCAGCGTGTTTTCCATGAAAAATTCGGTTACGGCAAAGTGACGGGGATTGACGACGATAAATTGGATATCGCCTTTGAAAAAGCGGGATCGAAAAAAGTCATCGACCGTTTCGTCAGTGCAGCGGAGAAATAACATGAAAGCCTGGCAAGTCGGCTTCGTTCTGAGCAAAGAAGAATGGCAAACACTGGATGCGGCTCTGAGTGACGCATTCGAAGCGTTAACGGTCAAACCCGTTCGTGAAAACGACCCCACAAGTCCCGAGCAGATCTGTTTGATTTTTGCCCACGAGACGGAAGCCGCACAAGCAGTCAACCAAGTACGCGATATCTTGGACATTTTTGAGATTCCTGCGCCGGCGATCATCATTGAAGCTTTACCTGATATCGATTGGCTGCAGCATGTCTATGAAACGTTGAAGCCGATCGAAGCGGGGCGTTTCTTCGTGCATGGCAGCCATATCAAAGAAAATATTCCCGAAGACCGTGTCGCCATCGTAATCGAAGCCGCCAGTGGTTTTGGAACGGGCGAGCACCCCACCACCAAAGGGTGTTTATTAGTGTTGGATAAATATTTTACGACTGAAAAACCCCGTCGTATTTTGGATATGGGCTGCGGATCAGGGATTTTGTCGATTGCCGCAGCGTTAGTATTGCCGAAAACAGACGCAATTCTGGGCGTCGATATTCATGCCGAATCTGTTCGTGTCTCGATTGCCCATGCGGCGGCCAATCAGGTTTCAGAGCGTATCACCTATGTGCATGGCGATGGCTTTCACGCATCCGAAGTATCACGTGATGCGCCGTTTGATCTGGTATTAGCAAATATTCTCGCACAGCCGCTGATCGAGATGGCGTCGGCGATGAACGATGTTGGACGTCGCGATGTGATTTTATCGGGCTTTACGACCGAGCAAAGCCCTTACGTCGAAGCACCTTACCTTAAATTAGGATTTGCGGTGCAGGATCAAATCATCATTGACGGATGGGTGGCAGTATGGCTGCGGAAAAATTAAAAAATTTACGCTTATGGATGAAGAAAAATCGTCTGCAGGCCTATATCGTGCCGCATGCGGATATGTTTCAAAGCGAGTACTTGGCGGATTGTGACGAACGTCTGGCATGGATCACAGGGTTTACAGGGTCGGCAGGGTCGGCTGTCATCGGATTGACCAAAGCGGCACTTTTCGTCGATGGACGCTATGTCATTCAGGCTCCGAAAGAAACGGATAAAAAAGATTTCCAGATCATTGAGAC
>JANODM010000236.1:0-4288 GCA_031412695.1 Alphaproteobacteria bacterium | reverse complement strand
CGTCGCGGGTGCAGGATCGGTCAAGTCGTCGGCAGGAACGTAAATCGCCTGAACGGATGTAATCGACCCTTTGTTTGTCGATGTAATACGTTCTTGCAATGCGCCCATTTCAGTCGCCAATGTCGGTTGATAACCAACCGCCGAAGGAATACGGCCCAACAAAGCGGAAACCTCGGAACCTGCTTGTGTAAAGCGGAAGATGTTATCGACAAAGAACAAAACGTCTTGGCCTTGTTGATCACGGAAATATTCCGCCATCGTCAATGCCGTCAACGCAACACGGGCACGAGCACCCGGCGGTTCGTTCATCTGACCATATACCATCGCCACTTTTGACTCGCCTTTGAGATCGATAACGCCGGATTCCATCATTTCATGGTACAAATCGTTACCTTCGCGTGTACGTTCGCCGACACCGGCAAACACGGAAACGCCTGAGTGGAATTTCGCGATGTTGTTGATCAACTCTTGAATCAAAACCGTTTTACCGACACCGGCACCGCCGAATAAACCGATTTTACCGCCCTTAAGATAAGGCGCCAACAAATCAACGACTTTGATCCCTGTTGTCAAAATGGCCGCTGACGTCGATTGCTCGGCAAATGTCGGGGCTTCGCGGTGAATAGACATGCGATCTTTAGTTTTAATCTCGCCGACACCGTCAATTGTTTCGCCGATGACGTTGAAAATACGGCCCAACGTTTCTTTGCCGACCGGTACAGAGATAGGTGCGCCCGTATCGTTGACAGGCAAACCGCGGCTCAGACCTTCGGTTGAATCCATCGCAATTGTGCGAACATCGTTATCGCCTAAATGCTGAGCAACTTCCAAAACCAAATCTTTGCCGTTTAACGTCACGGTCAACGCGTTTTGAATAGGCGGCAATTCTGCGCCTTCGAATGTAACGTCGACAACCGAACCCAAAATCTGGGTCACTTTGCCTTTTGTCGCCAATGCTGATCGTGTCATGGTATTCTCCTTCATATTCCTTTTATGCGCTGGCTTCCGCGCCCGCGACGATTTCTGAAACTTCTTTTGTAATGTATGCCTGACGGGCACGATTATATTGCAGCGTGTATTTATTGATCATATCACCTGCGTTGCGCGTCGCATTATCCATCGACGTCATTTTCGCGGCTTGTTCACCTGCGCCGACTTCCAACAAGACGCTATAAAGCTGTGCAGCGATTTGTTGCGGAATAAGGCGTTTCAACAATGTCATCGCATCAGGTTCAAAGCTGTAATAGCCGTGGGCCGTCTGATTATAGTATTGCGGCTCATCTTCGTGTTTGACTTGTTCCAAAGCCGCTTCGGGTGGTGTGAACGGTACCAATTGCGTCACCGTTGGAATCTGCGTAATGACGTTTTTAAAACGGCTGGACGCCAGATATGCCATATCGAATTCTCCCGCGCTGAACAAACCGATAATCGTTTGAGTCAACTTTTCAGCTGTGGCGTAAGAAATATCAAAAGGCAAATGATCGACCATTGCTCCGGGAAATTCACGGCGTAGTAAGTCACGCCCTTTGCGACCCACCGTGATGATCGTGAGGTCTTTGTTTTGCGCGCGTTGCATCGTCATATGACGGCGTGCTTCGCGAACAAGATTGGTATTGAAACCGCCGCATAAACCGCGATCTGCCGTGATCACGACGTACAAGATTTTTTTATCTTCGCCCGTGCCATCAAGTAGAGGCATCGGCTCGTCACGGTGACCAATGGCTACGATCAAACGCGCTAACGCTTCGGCCATTTTTCTGGCATAAGGACGACCTGCTTCGGCACGTGCCTGCGCTTGACGCAGTTTACTAGCCGCAACCATTTTCATGGCCGACGTAATCTTACGCGTATTTTTCACGCTGGCGATACGGAGGCGGTAATCCTTTAAACTTGGCACGAAGCAAGCTCTCCCTTAGATTTCTTGACGCAAGAAACGTTGCACGGATTCTTGGAAGAATGCCGTCAATGCCGTCTCTTGTTCAGGTGTAATCGTTTTGGCGCTTTCGATACCGTCGATCAACGCTTTGTGTTGTGCGTGCAAATCAGCAATTGCCATTTTCTCGAACGCAGAAATTCTGTCTGCAGGAACATCATCCAATAATCCTTTAATACCTGCGAAAATCATCGCAGCTTGTTCGGAAACTGTCAGTGGCGAGAATTGTGGCTGTTTCAGCAATTGAGTCAAACGGCGACCGCGAGCGATAAGGCGTTGCGTTGATGCGTCCAAATCCGATGCGAATTGGCTGAACGCTTCCATTTCGCGGAACTGAGCCAATTCCAATTTGATCGAGCCGGATACTTTTTTCATCGCTTTGGTTTGTGCGGCGGAACCAACACGTGAAACAGAGTTACCGACGTTAATCGCAGGACGGATCCCTTTATAGAATAATTCAGTTTCCAA
The DNA here is from genome assembly GCA_031412695.1 of Alphaproteobacteria bacterium. Classification (GTDB taxonomy): domain Bacteria; phylum Pseudomonadota; class Alphaproteobacteria; order Micavibrionales; family SZUA-601; genus JAQGJA01. Next base: position 1,887 of record JANODM010000236.1, on the reverse strand, counting down.
AAAGATCTGACCGTCCGTGATCGAAATTACGTTCGTCGGAATATAAGCAGAAATGTCACCTGCTTGGGTTTCGATGATCGGCAATGCGGTCAATGATCCGCCGCCTTTGTCATCGGACATTTTCGCCGCACGTTCCAAAAGACGCGAGTGCAAGTAGAACACGTCGCCCGGATAGGCTTCGCGGCCTGGTGGACGGCGTAACAACAATGACATTTGGCGATATGCGACCGCTTGCTTGGACAAATCGTCATAAATGATCAGTGCATGCATACCGTTATCGCGGAAATATTCGCCCATGGCGCAACCCGTGTAAGGTGCCAGGAATTGCAATGGTGCAGGATCCGACGCGGTTGCAGCGACCACGATGGTGTATTCCATCGCGCCGTTTTCTTCTAATGTTTTGACGATTTGCGCGACGGTCGAGCGTTTTTGCCCGACAGCGACATAGATGCAATAGAGTTTTTGTTTTTCATCGCCTGTGGCGTTGACTTTTTTCTGGTTGATGATCGCATCGATGGCCACAGCAGTTTTACCTGTTTGACGATCGCCGATGATCAATTCGCGCTGACCACGACCGATCGGAACCAAAGCGTCAATCGCTTTGATACCCGTCTGCATCGGCTCAGACACCGATTGACGTTCGATAACGCCGGGCGCTCTGCGCTCGACAGGATACGTATCGGTTGCAACGATCGGGCCTTTGCCGTCAATCGGTTCGCCCAATCCATTAACGACGCGACCAAGCAAGCCTTTGCCGACAGGAACGGATACGACTTTACCGGTACGTTTAACTTTGTCGCCTTCGGTAATACCGCGGTCTTCGCCAAAAATAACGACACCGACATTGTCTTGTTCCAGGTTCAAGGCCATGCCTTTTACGCCGTTCGTGAACTCGACCATTTCACCGTATTGAACATTGTCCAAGCCATAGGCGCGGGCAACACCGTCACCGACCGACATGACCGTGCCTACCTCGACCATTTCAGGACGGCTGTCGAAATTGATGATTTTGTCCGAGATGACTTGCGTCATTTCAGATGCTTTCAGGGCCGATACTTTGGCACCTTTCATTTGCTCTTGCATGCGGGAAATTTTTGTTTTGACGCTGTCGTCAATTTGTAATGAACCGATTTGCACGATCATACCTCCAAGAATAGCGGGATCTACTGTGTGTTGCAGCGTGACGGGTTTGCCACCGACTGCCTTCATTAATTTTTCTGTAATTTGTTGTTGTTCGTTATCGTTGATCGCTTTGGCTGTCGTGACTTCGGCTTTGACTGCGCCGCTCATTTCTTCGATCAAATCGCCATAGGCCGTGTTGATGTAATCGATCAACGGCATACGATCGGACTCGTTCAGCAGTTTGAAAAAATTCGTCATGACGTGGCCGACTTTTGTTTTTTCGGGCACATTGACCAAGAATTTTTCGCGTTCCGCGTGCGAATGCGTACGTTCCGTTACCAAACGGAAAAAATCGTCGTCCTGCGTGATGGCACCAGTGCAGGCATTCAATTCTTTCTGAATGTCCTGAACCATTTCCAAACGTTTGGCAGCCTCAAGAAGGCCGGCGGCGTAAGAGCGAGCGATTTGCTCGGGTGAAGTAGCGTTTTTGGCCATGTTAACTTTTGCGGTTCAGAATCTGTTGTAAGCGGCGTCAATATAGGGGAATACGCCCCAACATACTAGAGTGAAATTGAACTAAAACCGTATAAACCTGTATATTCAATCAAAGCGGGTTTTTAGCAATATTATTGCGTTTTTCGCCAAAAACATAATTACATATTGTAAATTTAAAAGAATATCTTTATGACGAATGATAGTGCATCTTTTCAGGAGATAAATGATGGTCATGTTGTCAAATCCTACCATTTTCGTCGATTGGGGCGG
>JANODM010000235.1:0-4961 GCA_031412695.1 Alphaproteobacteria bacterium | reverse complement strand
CGATTTCGTAATGGCTGAAATTTTATGCAAGCGATCATCGGGAACCGCGACGCGGCCGATATTCGGCTCAATCGTGCAGAACGGAAAGTTTGCTGCCTGCGCCGCTTGTGTTGCGGTAAGGGCGTTGAACAGGGTCGATTTTCCGACATTGGGAAGGCCGACGATACCGCAATTAAAGCCCATGGTTATTCATCCTCTTTTTTTGATTTTTTTTCTTGTTTGATTTTTTCGGTTTTATCGTTGAACAGTGCCTGTAACTTGGACGATTGCCCTTGCAGCATCAAGGGAAAATTGTCCGACAGCTTTTTCAATAAAGGTTCGACCCATTCCCATTCGTCTTTGGAAAAATCGTTTAGCACATGAGACGACACCAAGTCTTTATCACCCGGATGTCCGATACCCAAACGGATACGCCGATAGGGGTTTCCGACCAAGTGATCGATGGATTTAAGACCGTTGTGGCCACCTGCGCCGCCACCTTGCTTGATGCGCACGACACCGCCACCAAGATCCAATTCGTCATGAATGACAATGATGTTTTCTAATGCAATTTTATAGAAACGGGCACATGCACCGACGGCTTCGCCGGATACGTTCATAAAAGTTTGTGGCTTTTGGATCAAAACGTTTTGACCGTCGATAAGGGCGGTACGCACGACACTTTGGAAAACGTTTTTATCTCCGCCCGTACCGTATTTTTCTACCAACGCATCGACCGCCATAAATCCGATATTATGGCGGTTATCAACGTATTCACGTCCTGGGTTTCCCAAACCGACTATCAACCAATTCGTCATATTTCATGTCCTAAAAACGAAATCCCGGGCACTTGTTCTACCAAGGGACCCGGGATCTCAGAATGGTGATGAGACCCCGTTTTTCAACAGGGATCCGGAAGATATTACTTCTTCTTCTCGTCTTTGGCAGGAGCTGCAGCTTTCGCTGGAGCAGCACCGGCAGCCGCAGGATCTTCCACTTTTTGGTTGATTGCAGGAACGTTCATCGGATCGACGACAGGAGCTTCTTCGACTTCTTCCGCCATCTGTGCAGACACCGAAACGACTGTTTCTTCGGCACCCAATTTCGATTTCGTGTTCGCAGGCATTTTCAAATCCGAAACGTGCAATACGTCACCGATATCCAACGCCCCGACATCGATTTCGATGAATTCAGGAATTTGGTCGGCACGGCAGCTGACTTCTAATGTATGGTGAACCAAGTTGATCGTACCCAGCGCTTTGACGGCAGGTGATTTGTCTTCATTGACCAAGTGTAAAGGTACTTCGACCGTAATGACGGTTTTCTCGCTGACGCGCAGGAAATCGACATGGATCGGCGTGTCTTTTACAGGATGCAATTGAACGTCACGCGCCAGAACCAAATGTTTTTGGCCGCCGACTTCAAGGTCAGTCAAATGCGTAAACAAGTGACCCGAGTGAAGGGCTTTGGTGATCGGAAACACATCGACAGCGATGGTCACGGGTGGTTTGTTATCGCCATAAATCACAGCAGGTACTTTACCTTGGCGACGGGTTTCTCGTGCGTTCCCCTTACCTGCACGGTCCCGTGATGTAGCAGTCATAGCAATGTGCTTGGACATCGTTTTTCTCCGGTTATGCTTGCTACCTCCAGGGGTGTAGCTAAGCGAATAGTGTTGAAACGGATTCGTTATTGGCAATCTTGGAAATTGCTTGGGCCAGAAGAGGAGCCACGGTTACCCGTTTGATCTTCGATGCGGCCCTAACCGAATCAGTCGGCGCAATTGTATCGCTAATTACCAGATTTTCAAGGGAAGATTTATGGATTCTGTCAAGTGCATTACCCGATAAGACGCCATGCGTGACCAACGCCGATACTTTACTAGCCCCTTGATTTAAAAGGGCTTCTGCAGCGTGGATTAATGTCCCGCCCGTATCGGCCATATCATCGATCAAAACGCACTCGCGGCCTTTGACGCTGCCAATGACGTTCATGACGTCGGATTCATTGGGATTGGTACGGCGTTTATCGATAATCGCCAGCTCCGTCCCAAGGCTTTCGGCATAGCGGCGCGCGCGTCCCAAACCGCCAACATCGGGGGATACGATCACGGGTTTGCCGCTGATCGCCGTCATTAAAACAGGCTGCGCCAGTAATTGATCGACGGGGATGTCAAAAAACCCGACAATGGGCTGACTGTGCAAATCGATCGTCAGAATGCGGTTCGCACCTGCCGCCGATAACATATCCGCGACAAGCTTAGCAGAGATCGGCGTGCGCGGCGCGTTTTTGCGATCCTGGCGTGCGTAACCGAAATAAGGGATGACCGCGTTGATACGACCTGCCGATGCGCGTTTCAATGCATCAATCATGATCAGCAATTCCATCAGATTATCATTAGTTGGGGCGGAGGTCGGTTGAATGACGAACACATCTTCGCCACGAATTTTTTCGGTGATCTGGACAAAGATTTCACCGTCTGCAAAACGTCGGATCGTGACGGGAACAAGAGGCGTTTTCAATTGCGCGGCAATATCGTGCGCCAGTTGCGGATTGGCAGTGCCCGAAAGCAGTTTCATTTCATTCTCCCGTTTTCATGATGATGCTGACGTTGCGGATTGGCGGTCCGTTTTGTCCGCGTCGATGACTGGCATAACGTTCATTCGTGAATGTGTTTATGTTACTTTGCCAAATGGTCGAAACATTTTTGCTTTTTAACTGATTAATGACGATACCGGGAACATCTAATTTCCATCGATCTTCGAAGGAAGTAAAATAAGCCTTCGTGTCCGGTGAAGATTGAATAAATTGATCACGCAGATCATCTTGTACAGGATACGTGTCTTGATGAATGGAAGGTCCGATCGCAGCAATGATATGATCAAGTTTTGCGCCACGTGAAACAAGGACGTCAATTGTTTTTGCTGTGATCTGATTTAACGCACCCTGCCAGCCCGCATGTATGGCGGCGATTTGTTTGCTGTGTGTGCAAACCAATAAAATAGGGCAACAATCCGCCGTTTTAGTCGCTAAAGCTTGATCTTGTTGAGATGTAATCGATGCATCCGACGGGTAAAGAGACACGTCATTCAAGTTTGTAAGAACCCGATCCGTATGGTCTTGTTTTAAAAATACCGTCTCAGCATTATTAAATGTGTGCAGACCGCAATGTGATGAAAGAACGCCGTGTTCGCTGTCGAAAAATCCGTGTGTGATCCACGGCACATTATTCAATAGCGGGCAGGTTTCAAATCCCATAAATAACCTGCAATACTTTGAACAAATCGCCCATTTGCGATTGATCGATCAATCGATGTACCGCCGCTTGAATCTCTTTATTTTGATTATCATTCGCAGTCGACAGCAATTTATCGGCACGAAGGCGTATACCGAATTGCGTCAAAAATTCGCGCTGTGTCATTGTCAGGACATGATCGGCACCCGTATCGGCGGCAATCTCCTCTAACGCCGCAAAGGACACATGCGCGGTGATATCGCTGTTGCCGGGACTGTCGAAGATGCCCACAGGTTCATGTTCAAATAACGCTTGGATCGTGTCGCCGATACGGTTTTGCAACGGCACGGCATCGCCGTAATCAACAGCCAATAGGGCTCCGCCGTTTTGCTTTAAAAATCCGCAGATTTCCAGCATCGCTTCGGCAATTTTAGGGCTGTATTCGAAAATCGCGCCGTCTTCGGGGTTATCCACCATAATGCCTTGCAACGGTTTGCCTAGCGTACGGATCAAATCTTCTTCATCAACCGCTACAAGACGTTGATACCACAGGCCGTCATGGTACACAGCTTGTTCGACGGGCAGGGCATCAAAAAATTCATTCGCAATAATCAGCGATGGCGCGTGCGGCACGGTCGTCAAATCGGGGTGCCAGGTCACAGGCAAGCCGATCAGATTTTCGCTTTGGATTTTTTGCAAACGCGGGCTGAATTCGATCAGATGAATGGACGCTTTATCGCGCATGGCCGGTATTGCCGACAAACCGCGCCAAATATCTTGCATCAATGTGCCGCGTCCGGGGCCGAATTCGACGAGTTGAATTTCTTCGGGTTGACCCAAAGATTGCCAGGTTGTTGCTGCCCACACGGCGATCATCTCGCCGAAGAGTTGTGAAATTTCAGGCGCGGTCGTGAAATCGCCTTTCGTCCCGAACGGCTCACGCGTCATGTAATACCCGAATTGCGGATGACCCAAACACAATGACATGTAATCGCCCATGCCGATCGGTCCGTGCTCACGGATGATCTGATGAATTAAATCGAAAAGAGAAGTTTGTTTATCCGACACGACGCCACGCTTTGATCATCAAAATAGAACCGATTACCAGCATAGGCACACATAGCACTTGGCCCTGGCTAATCAGGTTGAAATACAATCCCACTTGCGTGTCAGGTTCTCGCACAAATTCAATCAGAAAGCGCGAAATCGCATAGCCGACCAAAAACAATCCGAACAGAAATCCGTATTTTTCTTGGATCTTCAGTTTGAACCATGCCAAACCGTTCAAAATCAAAAACAGCAACAACCCTTCGCTCAGGGCTTCGTAGAGTTGGCTGGGGTGACGGGGCAATGGTCCGCCATAGGGGAAGACCATGCCTAATGAAAATTCGGTGACGCGGCCATATAATTCGCCGTTGATGAAATTTGCCAAGCGTCCGAAAAATAACCCGACCGTCGCCCCGCACGCCGCCAGATCGCCCAAACGCAAAATCGGAATCTTGCGTTTGATCGCAAACGCAATCACCGTGACGGCGACACCAATAAGGCCGCCGTGGAAGGACATGCCGCCTTCCCAGGTTTTGAAAATTTGCAAAGGGTGATGAAGGTAATAGCTGAAATTATAAAACAGCACATAGCCCAAGCGACCGCCAAGGATCACACCTAAGACAACCCAGAAAATAAAATCTTCAATATCTTTCGGGCTGGGTTTCGCCAATTTACTGCGCTGAATCAAGGCATGCATGAC
>JANODM010000234.1:0-2002 GCA_031412695.1 Alphaproteobacteria bacterium | reverse complement strand
ATTTGAAAAACATCACCGCACGCACCAAAGTACCGATGTCAAAGATCGTCTTGGTCGGATTTTCCCAAGGCACGATGATGGCATTGCACGCAGGTTTGCGCGTCATCAAAGGTTTGGGTGGCATCGTCGGATATTCAGGTTCGTTGCTGGCGGCGGATACGTTTAATCAAGAAAAATTGGAAAATTTACCGCCTGTTTTGCTCATTCATGGCGCACAAGATCCTGTCGTTCCCGCATCCGCCAGTCAGGCTGCAGAAAAATTGATAAAAGCCGCAGATGGCGAAGTCGTCTATATCAAACGCCCCTATTTGGTGCATTCAATTGACGATGTCGGTATTCAAGAATGTGTCAAATTTTTACAAACTATTTTTTAGGAGAATAAAATGATCGCCCGTTTTATATGCATGATGGTTTTTATTTTCCCTTTTGCAGCACAGGCGCAACAGGATCAACTTTTGCCTTTACCCTCTAAAGCGTCGAATACATCAGCCGAGCAACTACCCGAAGGGACACCAAAAGGTCAAGCTCTTGCCCCTCCCGGAATGAACGGCGAAGAACCGAACAACGATGAAAGCTGCGCAAAACCGCCGAACTTGATCGGTCAACCGAAATCGGTTTTGGAGACGATGAAATTTGGAAATACGGTACGTATTTTAGGCCCCGACAGTGCCGCGACAATGGATTTTTCACCATCGCGCACCAACATTTTTTACGACATACAAGGCGTTATTACCGAGATTCGATGCGGCTAAGCGGTAAAATTAATAACCTTTTAAATGCAATCATGTTGTGATAGAGATATATCGGAAGGCGATATATGATTGACATCACGTCACATCCTACCGAAGTGCTTTTAAAGCCGCTTGTTTCATCGGACTGCCCGGTGCTTGTTCTCAACGCCGATTTCCGCCCCCTCAGTTATTACCCGCTTTCCTTGATCTGCTGGCAAGATGCCATCAAAGCCGTTTTCCTGGATCGCGTGAATATATTGGCGCATTACGACCGTTCGGTATCGTCGACCAATCATCAATGGCAATTGCCCAGTGTGATTGCGCTTAAGGAATATTATTCCCCCAAAGGCAAACCGGCGTTTACACGATTCAATGTTTTCTTGCGCGATAATTTCACGTGCCAATATACTGGTAAGAAATTCAACCCCAGCGAATTAACGTTCGATCACGTGACCCCACGATCCCGCGGCGGTAAAACGAATTGGGAAAATATTGTCACGGCGTCTCGTGAAGCGAATATGCGCAAAGGCAATAAATTACCGCGTGAATGCGACATGTTCCCGATCCGCCCACCCGAACAACCGACGACGTTTGAATTGCAAGAACGAGGCCGGAAATTTCCCCCACGTTTTTTACATGAAACCTGGCGCGACTATTTGTACTGGGACAGCGAATTGGAACGCAGCGAATAAAGCGCGAAGACCGACGCAATCGTCAAGGCCAACGACGTCAACACATTATAAAACGCCATCGTCATGCCGAATAAAAACGGTATACGCTCATCGCAACGCACGATCGGAGCAGCCTTGAGGCGCGCCAGAAAATCATCAGGCGACGATCCGGCTTTGAAAGCACCGCCGACGCAATCGCTGTTGAATTCCCACCATTTATACTCGACGCCTAAATGAAAAAATGCGATGCCGCCACCGATTAAAAACGTGACGGTCAGTAAAAATAAAAACACCGACACCATATTTTTATGTGTTGCCAACAGGATCAAACCTAACGATAAAACAGCACTTATCGCATACGGATAACGTTGCCATATACACAACTTACATGGGTGAAATCCAAAGGATTGGCTGATATAGACCGATGCTAATACACCGATCGACACGACCAAAAAAAACATGCCCCATTCACGGGCTGTTCGTTTTTTTAAAAAGGAAAAAAATTCTTTCATATCTCAAAGGTAGTTTACCGCAACATAAACGGCAAGAGCCAACGCCCCGCCGATTAAGAAAACCCATGATAATCGTGTTCGAATAATG
>JANODM010000233.1:0-10898 GCA_031412695.1 Alphaproteobacteria bacterium | reverse complement strand
GCGGTCTTCCGCTTCCTAATCCCGGTGGTGGTGGCGGACCAGTTAATCCTCTTCCTCCTCCACCGCAGGCACTTCGTGCTGTTCCTAACGGTGGCGGTGCCCCGGCTCCAGCTGGAAACCCCGCACCTAATCCGGTTCAGGCACCTCAAGGTGGTGGCGGTTCACCTGTAACGCCTCCCGGTCCGACTCTTATTCCAGGCATGGGCGGCAACGGAACGGGTTCATTGTTCTAGGAGCGGTGTTTAAAGAAATTAAAAAGGCGTCGCGATTGCGGCGCCTTTTTATTTTCACACGATGTTTTGTTTATTTTCGTTGCCCGACTTGCTTGTCAGATTTACTGCCCGCCAAAGGTGCGTGATGCGGTGATAACGGCAGGGCCCAAAATCACGACAAATAAAACGGGCAGGAAAAACAAGATCATCGGTACCGTCAATTTCGGCGGCAAACTGGCGGCCTTATTCTCAGCATTGGCCATGCGCATATCGCGTAATTCTTCGCCGATGACGCGCATCGCATTCGATACCGACGATCCGTATTGTTCAGCCTGGATCATGGCGTTGACAAACGTGCGCGCAGCCGATGACCCGACCCGGTCGGCAAAGCTGCGATAGGCTTGTTTACGGTCATTCAGCATGGCCAATTCTGCCGACATGATCCCTAATTCTTCGGCCAAGATCGGTGAGTGATCGACGATACGTTCGGCGATGCGGTGAATAGCAGATTCAATCCCGATCCCGCCTTGCACACAGATCAACATCATATCCAGCGCGTCCGGAAAGGTGATTTGAATCTCGTCCTGGCGTTTTTGAGCGGTATTCTTGACCAGTGTATAAGGCAGAAAATATCCCAAAATGCCCGCGCCGCAATAGATCAACAATTTAAGAGCGTCTGCAATCGGCTTGTTGATGTTTTGCAAAAACAAAAAAACCAGAAGGATAAAAACCGTCGGCAAAATCATGCGACTAAGCAAATAAACCAGCAATGCTTTGGGCTGGCGGTATCCGGCCTGGACCAATAATAACCGGGCTTTGCGTGCCCCCGATAATTTTTCCAATTTGAACAACGTGGCCAATGAATCTTTGGACGACACCACGTCGTCGATTTTGACGGCATCTTTTTTGCGGGCTTGATCGAATAATTCGCGGCGCTTATCCGTAATGATGTCTTTGTATTTTTCTTTGGCTTCGATCTTATTGATCAACGGCAACAGCATCGCAAAAACGGACACGAACGTGAAGATGACCGCCAAAAAGATGGTCATTCCGCCACCGGTGATAAAGCCGTAAATACCGTTCATAATGTTGCGCCTATACCCTGAAATTGATCATTTGACGCATGACCAAAATCCCCAAAGACATCCACACGCCGCAACCCCACAATAAAACTTTGCCGGTTGGGTCGTAAAAAAGCGGTTCCATATAAATCGGATTGATCACCTTGAGAAGCAATCCGACCATGATCGGCAAGGCCCCGATAATCATTGCTGATGTCCGTGCCTCAGATGACAAGGCCACGACTTTGCGTTTCAATTTGAAGCGCGCGCGAATGACACCGGATAAATTCGTCAGAACTTCGGAAAGAGAAGCGCCTGTTTCGGTTTGAATGGCTAATGCAGTTGCAAACATTTGCATTTCAGTAATCGGCACATGCACAGATGCCTGTTCGGCGGCCTGGGGCAGAGTCACGCCGATACGTTGCTGATCATAAATATACGCCATCTCGACGCCGACAGGCCCTGGAAATTCACGTCCCGCCATCGCAATCGCCTCGCTGACGGGCATGCCGGCTTTAAGAAGACGCACCATGGCGTCTAACGCGTCGGGAAATTCCTCAAGGAATTGTTTTTGGCGGCGTTTCGCTTTGAATTTCAAATAGAGTTTCGGCAATCCCAACGTGCCGGCAATCGTGAACAACACTAGGGCAAATGAGTTAGTGTCGCGCATCCATAAAAACAGAAACACCACCAGACCCGTAATGAAGGCATAGGTCCAATATTTTTTCGTCGACGTTTTAAAACCGGCTTGTTGGATCAGATCGCGGATACCACCTTTTTTAAGGGGTGAACCGATGCCCGTATCACGTAATTTTTGTGCAATGTTTTGTTTCTGCGCTTTTTCCAAAGGCGACGCCATTTTATCCTGGCGGCCTAAAATTTTCGAGACGACTTTTTTACGCTGGCTTTCGATGATGTAACGAATAATCAAAAAAGCGAAAACGGCAAAAATTAAAACAACAGTGATCAGAAGGCTAGCGCGCATAGGCCTCTCCCATCACTTCCAGCAAACGATCGCCTAAGCCGTATTGGCGGGCTTTGTCGTAGAATTTAGGACGCAGGCCGCTGGATTTTTGGGTGCCGATGATTTTGCCGTTTTTGTCTTCGCCTTGGAAATCGAAATAGAATAAATCCTGCATGGTGACGACGTCGCCTTCCATGCCGGTGATTTCCGAAATATGCGTGACTTTACGTGAACCGTCACGCAAACGTTGCACCTGGACAATCACGTTGACGGCAGCGGCAATTTGTTCACGCACGGCTTTGGAAGGCAAATTCAGCCCCCCCATCGCGATCATGTTTTCCATACGCGAAATTGCTTCGCGCGGGTTGTTGGCGTGCACGGTACCCATCGATCCGTCATGGCCTGTGTTCATCGCTTGCAACAAATCAAATGCTTCGGGTCCGCGAACCTCGCCGACGATGATGCGGTCAGGACGCATCCGCAAACAATTTTTGACCAAATCGCGCATCGTCACTTCGCCTGAACCTTCTAAGTTAGGCGGGCGTGTTTCAAGACGTACCACATGCGGCTGTTGTAATTGCAGCTCACACGCGTCTTCGCAAGTGACGACGCGTTCGCCATGCTCGATATAATTCGTCAAACAATTAAGCATGGTGGTTTTACCCGATCCCGTGCCGCCCGATACCAAGATATTGACGCGGCTTTGACCAACAATCTTAAGCAGCTCGGCACAAGCAGGCGTCATCGACCCGAAATTCATCAATTTATCAAGAGTCAGCTTTTCTTTTTTGAACTTACGAATGGTCATGCACGGACCATCCACTGCAAGCGGTGGGATGATAACGTTTACGCGGGATCCGTCCGGCAGACGTGCATCGCAAATAGGCGACGATTCATCGACACGACGACCGATGGTACCGACAATACGCTGACAGATCGTCAATAGATGTTGATCATCGTTGAAATTGATCCCGCCGCGTTCGATTTTACCACCAACTTCGATGTAAATCGTCTTAGCGGAGTTGATCATGATGTCAGCGATGTCGTCACGCACCAATAACACTTCCAACGGTCCATAGCCCAACATATCGTCGGCGGCTTCTTTGGCAATTTGCTGGACTTCGGATTGTTTCAAATTCAATTGACGGAAACGCGCAATCTCTTCGACGGCCGTCGCGATCTCTTCGCGGGCTGAGGATGATTCCATTTTCGACAAGGCTTTGAGGTCAATACCTTCGCGCAAATCGCCCCAGATGCGTTTGCGGGCCTGTTCCATTCGTGCTTGTTGTAACGGATCGGCGCGTACGGTGCTTGGCTGCGTAATGGCTTCTTGTTCAGCCTTGATTTTTTCGGTGACGATGGCTGCCGTTTCCAGATCTTTGAATAACGCGGCATTCGGAATTTCAGGAGCTTCGAAACTGACAGGAGCAACGGCCACGGGTACCGTCGGCGCGGCGGCTGGCGGTGTGGGGGCGTTGGGATCGCGACGACCAAACATGTTAACCTCGCTTCATCAAACGTTGCAACAAAGAAGGCGGCGTTTCAGCAACAGCCGATTTCGTATATGACATGGTGCGTCCGATAACGGCACGCAACAAAGGTTGAATCGTCGGCGTCAAACTATGCATCAATTGAATGGCCGGTTCGGGATCCGACGTATAAAGACGCGCAAATATATCGGCTTGGAACGGCAGGACGATCAACGGCGTAATTCCCAAGGTACGTTCAATTTCTTTGGGGGATAATTCTTCTTTGGGTAAAAACCCGCAAGCATTGACAACCAGATGCAACGGGGCTTCCGCGCCGCGTAATTGATGAATCTCTTTGATCAATAAACGCGCATTGCGCAAGGCAAGGGGTGTTGCGTTCGTGACAACAACGATGTGATGCGATTTGGCAAAGGCCATGGCCCGAATGCCGGTGGCCGATTGCGATAAATCCACGACGATATTCGGATGACGGCGCGTCAACACATCGATGATGCCTTCAAAGCCGTCGCTGGTCATGGTCGAGTTAAGCAACGCATCGCCGCCTGTTGCAACCCAAGATAAATTCGGCGTAATTTTCAGCAATAAATCTTCGACCGTATCGGGTTGCGATCGTACGGCATTGGCCAGGTCGCGTAACGTCATCATTGGTTCGCGGCCATAGGTGACAGACGCCAAACCCCATGATCCGCCGCAATCCAACAACGTGACAGCTTCATTGGCTTGGGCCATGCCATGTGCCAAAAGTTGTGCGATACGCGATGTGCCGACGCCGCCTTTAGCGCCCATGACGGATACGACGCGGCTTTCATTCGTGCCCAAACGTTGCAGCAATGTTTTGCCGATGACATCGGTTAAGTCATCTTTTTTCAAAGGGCGTACCAGATAATCCGTCGCCCCCATATCCAACAATTGGCGATAAAGCGTGATATCGTTTTCAGGGCCGACAAAAATGGCGGCCGTATCAGCTTCGCAGACATTAGCCAAATGTTCCAAATGCTGGGTGAAGGATGTATCGATACGGTCGGTTTCGATAATAATCAGGTTGCCAGATTTTTCCGTACCGAAATGATTGATGGCGGTTGCAATATCACCACCTTTGACGGTAACGCGCACGCGCGCAAAGCGCCAATCATTCGCCAGGTCGCGCGCAACCTGAATGGTTTGCGGATCGGTCGCAAACACATCGACCCGCGCTTCGGGCAAAAGAGTATTCATTGTATTCATTCAGTCGACTTTATTCTGAAGTATAGACATCGCTGGCGCTGACCCCTTCGTCTGATTCGGCCGTGATACGTTCGCCTGCGCGATACGTATCAAAGGATTTGCCAAGACGTTGTGATTCGGCGTTCGTCATTGTGTCATTACCTAACAAGTCGCCTGGACGGGCGATCATCTCGCTTAGATAGCGGTCGGATGTGCATCCGTAATAATACCCGCTATCCGATCCGTGACTGAAACGGTCAGCATCGGCATGGGTGATATCCATGCAATTCGCGGGGCCTTTTGCCTTCAGAGCAGGGTAGGCGATCGCGATGCGGTTGACACCGTCATCTTGATCGGGTTCGGCAAGGACAAGAACATGGCGACGGACATTTTGTTGTTTCAAATAGGCTTTGATACGCGCCCCTTGCGCGTCGGCGACTTGTTGTGTCGCCTTGAACGGTTTTTTCATCATGTAATGCACCGTTATCGAGACATCACCTGTCGCGCGGCGATTGATATCGTCTGCGATATAATTCAGGTCGCCACGTGTCACATTATTCGACGACATCTCGTGCAAAACGCTTTCATCCTGAACCTGCAACGGTTCATTGCTGATATAGGATTGGTTTTGCATGGCGCAAGCCGACGCAAACAGCGTAGGAATAATCAAAGCAAGAACGAAAGGACGGTTCATCATGTCTACTCCAACCAATAGCCGGCATTCGTGCGTCCGACATTACCGGCAGGGATTGTCGTATCCAGTCGGGCTTCGGGGCCATGCACACGGGTAGGGACTTTGGCGTTGATCTGTTGCGGTGAATTCGTCGGACGCGGCTCTTCGTAAGCGGATGTCAATGTTGCTGCCGGTTTTTTGGTCGGACGCACCAGATACGGTGTTACGATAACCAATAATTCCGACTCATTGCGTTGGAAGGATTGCGACGAAAATAATTTGCCGATGACCGGAATTTTATTGACGCCCGGCAATGAGTTTAACGAGTTGATCGAATCTGATTGCAACAAACCCGCCATCATCAAGCTGCCGCCGCTAGCCATTTCAATCGTGGTCTTCGCACGGCGTACATTAAGTGACGGGATCGAGATTTGATCGCTTTGAATATCGGCTTCGTTTGACAACGTCGACACTTCGGTTTCCAGTTCCAATTGAATCTTGTCGTTTGACAACACCAGTGGCGTAAAGCCCAACGAGACACCGAATTTTTTGAATTCGACGGTGATCTGATTGTTTTGCTGCGCGACGGGGACGGGATATTCGCCGCCTGCCAAGAACTCGGCGTGCTGGCCCGAGATAGCCGTCAAATTCGGCTCGGCCAAGGTGTTCAACAAGCCTTTTTCCTCGAGGCCGCGAATGGCAACTGAAATCGGTCCCGTATTTGCTGTTTCATAGGCTAATGATCCCAACGCAAAGGATGTAGACGTGACACCGACATTACCATTCGATGCCAAAGCTCCACTGAAATTACCCGAGGTCAGATTGGCGATGGATGGCTCTATACCGTATTCTTTAAGAACATTGCGGCCCACTTCGACGATTTTGACTTGCAACATAACCTGTTGTTCGCCTTCGACCGTCATCAAATCGACAACCGTTTGATCGGTCGCGACGAAACGTTTCGCGATGTCACGAATTTGTCCGGCTTTGGACGGTGTGCTGACACGGCCTGTCAAGATCACTTCACGGTTGATCATGCGCGCCGTGACGGGTTCTTCGGGGAAGTATTGACGCAACGAACGTTGCAGCGTGAATTGGTCGTTGCTGACATTGACATCCAAGGATGCCATCGTGCCGTTGCCTTGATCGAAGACCAATACGTTGGTATCGCCGACACCGCGGCCCACCACATAAATACGTCTTTTGGTCAACACGCCGACATCAACGACGGACGGATTGGATACCAGGATCTCGGTAATCGGCTGGTTGAAATCGACCGTTTGCGCTTTACCGACCGTCAACGTCAATTGTTTGTGGACGCCGTATTCTTGTGCCAAAGCAAAACCCGTCGTAAAAAACAACGTCACAAGGGCTGTGGCGATCAGTATTTTTTTCATGGTCTGTTCTCGTCTGCTGCGGGCAGTTGCACGACAGGCACGACTTGGACGCCCCCGTTTGAATAAACGCGGACATTGCCTGACGGGTTTTCAGCTTGGTTGCGCATCTGAATGACTTTTTGCAAAATTCGGCCGGTGGTTACATCTGTCACAGGGTTGTCGCCTGATTCATCGATCTTATTATCGCCTAATTGGCGCATCGCTAAGGATACTTCGCCTAATTCGCGCGCCAAAGCCAATTTTTCCGCACCTTGTTTCGATACTTCGACGGTGACAGTTTTACTGAGTTTTGCTTTGCGGTCGACATTCGCACTGCCGGATGAGTCTTGATCAGTCGCCAGAACGCGTAGGTTTTGCAAAATCGTCTCAGACGCTTTTTCCACCAATACTTCTTGCAGACGGTTTTGGCTGGTGTCGGAATTGATTCGTACATTATAAGTCAAAATTACGTCGACGCGGTCACCGGGGGCGATAAATCCGGCAACGCCGCTAGCGGCTTTGACATCGACGGTAACGGCACGCATCCCGGGCTCTAATGCTGCGGCTAAATAGCTGCCATTGATTTGACGCACCAAAGCGCCTTCGGTGATCGGTTCGTTTTTCGTCAAAGCGCGGCGGACTTTTTGACCTTTCCAATCTTCTTCTTTGACTTTGTCACGATATAATGCGCCAGGGACAGATGCGCCGCTGGGCCATTTTTGCCATTGCGCGTTTGATGTTTCCAATTTCGTCCCGATCGCGATGTCTTTGTTCGCAACCAAAATTTCTTGCACGGGCTCTTTGCTTTTTCCGCCCATGGCAGCACTAAGCAGCATCGCGACCAACAAAGCGGTAGCGAGCGCGCCGACGGATGCAAAAACCAAAGTCCGATTCATGTGGTGTACCTAGTGAGAATGCGCAGTAATCCAGCTTTCCATCATGGACAGCCGACCCTACTAAAGCGTTAAGATACGTGCGGCAGAAGCCATTTTGCAAACAAAGCGGCAACTCCGCCTGTTGCAATCGCCAGGCCATACGGCACTTTGTTTTGACCCTGCTTTAATTGCCCCAGCCAGGTGTCGGGGTGTGGATTTTTAGGTAAAATGACACGACCGTATTTGCGGGTCAGTAACGCGTAGATCGCTAAAAATCCGCCCGCAAACGACATGACCAATAAAAAGACGTCGATATACCCGATGCCGACCAGTAATGAAACTGCTCCAGCCATTTTCGTATCGCCGCCCCCCATGGCGCGCCCGACATATAGAATAAGCGTCACAAGAAATACCAATGCGCCGCCGATCAGGCCGGGCAGAAATGATACGCCCGTAAAAACCACATTCGGCAATAAGGAGCCAAAGACGAACAGCGCGACCAGGCCCAAAGAATATTCATTGGGAATTGTCATGCCTTTCCAATCGCTGCGGGCGCTTGCGACAAGCAAACCGGCGGCGGTAAAAAAGAATAATACGGAAAAAACAAGATTCAGCATACAGGCAGACTATAAGGCTCCCGTTTAAAAAGAAAAACCCACCCGACTGGCGGGTGGGTTTTCATAAATTCTCAGATCAGCTTATTGGGCTGCTAATTCGCCTTGGATTGTTTCAAAGGCGCCGCGGATGTCATCACCGAGTGTGAAAACGACGACGACGATGGCGACAGAGATACCGGCGGCGATTAAGCCGTACTCGATAGCGGTGGCACCTTCTTTGTTCATGGCCCAAGAGGTTATTTTGGCCATTAAATTGTGTATCATGGGAGACTCCTTCAGGGTTGTTATTTCGTACGCGCGACGAGCTTCTTATCGGCTCGCATAAGTTTCCAGTCTAAGTCCAATTGTTTAAAATGACCTTAAATCGCCCTGAAAGGCTGGATTCAAGCGGGTTTGGGGCGACTCAGACGGCCTTAAGCGCGGATTTGACGGGAAGCAAACACGTGATCGTGGTGCCCTTGCCCAGTTCCGACTCCAACAGGACCTGTCCGCCATGCAAATCGACGATGGATTTAACCAAAGACAGTCCCAAGCCCGCCCCTGAGTGACGGTGGTTTTGTTGCAATTGAACAAACGGGCTGAAGATTTTCTGTTGGTCTTCTTTAGAAATACCGATCCCGGTGTCGATAATATGGAAGGCGATGTTATTCTCGATTTTTTCGACCTTCAGTTCGATACGACCCTTTTCAGGCGTGAATTTCAAAGAGTTATTAATCAGGTTTAACAAGACTTGTTTCAAGCGGCGCTCATCGGCTTCGATTGCACCGATATTCGGCGGGCAATCCAAACTGAGGGAGATGTTTTGCTTGCGCGCCCAATCATGCATCAGATCATAAAGCGATTTGATCATTGGCAGAACTTCGACGGAACGAATTTGCAACGCCAGATAACCGGCTTCGATCGTCGACAGATCTAAAATATCGTTGATCAACGCAATTAATTTCTCGCCCGCTTGCGTCATGCCGGTCGCATATTCCATTTGGCGGTCGTTCAAGTCGCCGAAATATTTCTTCTCCAGCATTTCGGCGAAACCCATCATGGCATTTAAGGGCGTGCGCAATTGATAGGACACGTTGGCCAAAAAGTCGGATTTCAAACGTTCGGCTTGTTCTAGCGCTGCGTTTTTCTCGCGCAACGCCAATTCGACTTTCATCGTGTCTGAAATATCGTTGAACCGATTCAGCATCCCGCCATCGGGCAGGGGAATCGTCGCAAATTCGATGACGCGACCATCCACAAGATTTAAGCGTCCGCGCGCCTCATTGCGGCTGATGGTGGCTTGTTGCAAGATATCGCGTGCATCCGCCCAATCGGCGGGGTCGAAGAGTTTTTCCAATTGCGGAATGATCGACGATGCATGTGGACGCGCCTCAAGATCTTTAGGCTTGAGACCCCATAAATTCGCAAAGGTGGGATTGAACAACTCAAGCCGCGCATCCGAACGCCACACGGCCAAGCCTTCGGCCAAATTATCGATGGTTTCGCGTTGTACTGCAATCAACGTGTTATAGGACGATTCCAATTGCAAACGTGACGTGACGTCTTCGAACGTCATGAATAAACCACCCAGAGGATGCGGGACGACGACCATACGGATCGACGTGCCGTCGGGCAAATGCATCATTTCTTCATGTTGCGAAATCAACGACGTGAAACGGTCGGACCATTGTTTTTTGTAGATGCGGAAATCGGCTTGTTCTGGCAGGCGGCGTTTTTCACGCAATGCCTCCATCAATTCGCTTAAGGTTGGTTTCTCATCCAGGAAAAACTCTTCCAAAGGAAATAATGTCACGAACGCATCGTTATAAAACGTCAACTGCGTTTTCGGATTAAAGATCGCGATGCCTGTGTTCAGCGCGCGCAACAATTCCTGGGTCGAGGCGCGGAAACGGCGCAGTTCCGAATTCATCTCGTCTAATACGGTCATGTCTTGCGCAATGCCCAAGGTGTGTCCGTTATTCCCAAGCGGCATTTCCGAAAACTGAATCAGACGACGCTCGCCCTTGATCACCAGCGGATGTTTTTCCGTCACGGTGTCGCGTTCGTTGCGGGCGCGTTGGGCCATGGATTTCGCCGCCGCCGCTTTGGATCCCATCAATTCGCGCTGTTCGCTGATGACGGTGTCGGAATCGCATTCCATCATATCGGCATAAGAATTATTGCCCCACATCAACACGCCGTTATCGTCGCGTACCCATAAGGGGACAGGCACGGCTTGCAAACGCGCAACCTGTTCCTGCAGTTTTTGTTCCAAGACGATTTTTTCGTTTTGTACTTTGGTGACATTGGAAAAGCTGTGGGTGAGATCCGAAAACCAAAAGATCACCAGTTTTTCGTCGTCCAAACCGGTACGGCGTTCGGCTTGAATCCCCAACACCCGTTGTTCGTCGGCTGTTTTCGCACGCAAGGAAAACGGCTGTCCGTCGC
>JANODM010000232.1:0-1765 GCA_031412695.1 Alphaproteobacteria bacterium | reverse complement strand
CGACTTTGAAAAGAAGATTTGGACTATTCCCCCGGAGCGCATGAAATCCAAACGCCAGCATGTCGTGCCGCTAAGTGACAGGGCTGTGGAACTGATTAAAGCGATACGTCATCTGCCCGACGAAAAATATGTCTTCAGAGGGATTAAGCACGGAACACACATCTCTAACATGACGATGCTGAATGTGATGCGGCGAATGGGCCGGGAGCAGGTGCCTCACGGCATGCGTTCTAGCTTTCGGGATTGGGCCGCCGATATGACAGACTTTCCTCGAGAACTTGCTGAGGCTGCCCTCGCACATGTGGTTGGCGACAGAACGGAGGCGGCTTACCTTCGTTCCGATAGGCTAGAGCGCCGGCGAGCAATGATGAGTGCTTGGTCTGTGTACTGCGCAACGATACCGGTGACGTCCAAGAAGGCGAAGCCAGCATAGCGACGCCAATATTTAGCGCCTAGCCAAAGTTATTTAGCCAACCCCTGAAGCGATTGCCCTGTGAAAATATACATATCGGCACCGGCGAACTGTCGTTTCCCGGCCGATGTTCTTGCGCACAAGGCGGCGCATCTGCATTGCTTCAGGCGATTTAGTCCTGATAGCTCTAGCAACCCTATTGAATTTCTTCATCTGGTCGCGGTCCAGGTGAGCCGCCGCATGCGTTTTTGCAATCCCAACCGAGGAATCAAAGATGGCAACTTCAAAACTAAATCCGCCCAAAGTCATACCAGCCGACTTTCAATATCCGTTCAAACGCGTGGCGATGGAGGAACGCTGGGATGATTCGATGGCATGCCTAGC
Source organism: Alphaproteobacteria bacterium (assembly GCA_031412695.1). Lineage (GTDB taxonomy): Bacteria > Pseudomonadota > Alphaproteobacteria > Micavibrionales > SZUA-601 > JAQGJA01. The sequence continues at coordinate 969 of JANODM010000232.1, read as the reverse complement.
CACCGTCAGCGGACAGTCGCTCGATGCAATTAAGAAACTGGCCTACACCATGGGGTTGCCCAAGGTCGGACCAATATGGCCAGCGACCGCCCTAATCGGCAAGATCGGTGCCATGTTCGGACTGTCTATAAGTGAATGGAAGGAAGTCGGTTCGGTCGATGCCCTGCCGCCATGTGCATTTTTGACCGTGGATGTGAAAGACGATTACGGACGCTTCGTTGTCTGGACACACTTTCGCGGTGACGACAAGCAAGAGGCCATGAACATTGTCTGCGACGTAGGGTCCTGGGTTGAGCCAAAGAGCCACGTCACGCGGGACTACAGTCACCTTCGCATTGACTTTCCGCTTTGGTATCTTGAGGTCGCGCCAAAAGCCGCAGCAGGGGCAAAGGCTGCAACGCCGACCGCTGTAGAAACGCCAGTAAAGACGAAGGCGAAGTAGTGCCCGGCGCCACCTACTGCTATGGCGGCGGGGAACGCATCGAATCGCTGCAGGCGTGCCATCCGATGGTCATGCGCATGGGTGATGGTTCTGCGCTTCAAGTGTTTGGTGCGCTGGTTCTACGCCTTCAGAGACTGAGCATTGTTCTACGCTCTCCACTTCGATGCAGCCCGGCAGCAAGCGCGGCCCCGACTCATGCGCTTGGCACGGATCCAACTATTAGCTTGTGCAGTCACGAGGAAGCCGCTTGGCTGAAGCAGGCGATTGGCGTGCGGTGGCTCCCAGTACCGATTGAAAACTTTCCGATAGCCTTGGTTGAGGTCTGCGCCAGCAGCCTTTCACTGGTATCGACAAACAACTTGTCCATGGGATTCTCATATCGTCATGATCTCGATGGATGTTGGGTGCGGCTGGATGATGGGAACCTAGCCGTTAATGTGATTCGTCTCGAATCAGTGGAAGGTCCATTCGGCTGGTTGCTGCCTGAGTCGTGCTACCCAGTGAACTACCTGGGAAGAAACTGGCCG
>JANODM010000231.1:0-2640 GCA_031412695.1 Alphaproteobacteria bacterium | reverse complement strand
GCTTTCGGCACAAATTCGTGCGGCTTCCGTTAGGATGTTTTGCAGATCCGGCTCACGAAATGCAAAGCTGCCGAAATGAGCCAATGCGGCCTGCTGTCGTAATAGTTTTTCAATCGTGTGTCGGGGGGGGCATATGGCCTCGAATTGAAGATCAACTGGATTTTTCAACAGATGAAGTTTTTTCGGAAATACGGAATTAGAATAACCGTCTGTTTTTATTTCGTGAACGATGCGAAGAGATTTAGCTATATCGTCCAAAGGGTAAGGTTTTTGAATATAGACTTCGCCATCTGCAAGAGTCAAAGTGTCCTCCAGCCGATCGCCGGAAGCATACAGAATTCCTATATTGGTTTTGTCTTTTAAAAGAGGAGGTATCGCTGAACCGTAGCCGCCGCATGCCAATCGAAAATCAAAAATTCCCAAATCTGGCTTGTGCAAATCGGCAAGCTCCACAGCTTCTTCAACTGTGCGCGCAAGACCGCACACTTCGTAACCTTCCGAGATCAACAACAACTCGAGTATGTCAGCGAGTATGACGCTATCTTCTGCAATAAGAACTTTGAGCATAAAGAGGCATCTTTCCGGATCAAACCGAGAAACATCAATTGGTGAAAGACGGAATGTCGCCTAAGACCTAGAATCGTGAACGCATAGAGCCATTTATCTTACGTCATGTAAAAGATATTATGTTGTTTTATTTGAGCATTGGGTGCATTAAGCGCAATTCACGATAAAGAGGCCATACATAAGTGCCGCATATCTTCATCTATGACGGAAAGCAACCCAATCCGGGAAGTTTTACAACTCACTAATTTTAAGTATAACAACCTAGGGTGTATATTTTGCTATGGCTATATGCAATGAAAAGCGATAAATGTAATCTTAATGTGAGTTCATATGCCTAATAAAACCGATTTAATCACCGCTATTAAAAATTATGAACCGTTCGATGAAATCGAACACCGTCATGTCGATGATACGCTGAAATTATTGGCAGGTACCGATCAGTGTTTTTTGCGCAGCGATTTTCCTGGTCACATTAATGGAGGATTGTGGTTATTGTCGCCCGATCATTCGCGTGTGTTGCTGACGCATCATAAAATTTTGAATCAGTGGTTTCAATTCGGCGGTCACGCCGATGGCGATCAAGACATCGCAGTGGTCGCCCTGCGCGAAGGTATGGAGGAATCCAGCATTGATCAGATCGAATTGATCACGCCTGATATTTTTGATATCGACGTGCATCCTATCCCTGCTAATCCCAAACGCAACGAGCCGGCACATCTGCATTACGAAATTCGTTATCTGGGCCGGGCGAAACATATGAACTATACGATCACGGATGAGTCACATGATGTGCGGTGGTTTACGCCTAGCGAATTGACGGCGATGAATCTAGGCCCTAGTCGCCAACGTATGATCGACAAATGGCAAAGATTTTTGTTAGGATAGTCTTAGTCAAAGCGGTTTCGCTTTGGCGGGAAGCAAAGGAAAATTGTGAAATATATTTTCATCTCATTTAGTTTTATACTGTTTAGTATGCTGTGTGTAACGCATGCGCAGGCTCAACAATCCTTCGTGCTGATAGGAGAGCGTACGGCTTTGTTTGAGAAACGTATCTATTCGAGTCCTACGGGCCTAACCAAGATGGATTATTATGTGCTTAAACCTATTAATTACGATCCTGGAAAATCCTATCCGTTGGTATTGAATTTGCACGGTGCCAGTGGCCATAGTTGGGGTGCATACGTATTGTCTTTGCCGGCCATGCGTCAAGCATATCCTGCGTTTGTCGTGGTGCCAAAAGTAGATGTTCAAAGTTGGTCGCAAATTGCTTATATCGATATCAAGCCACAGGCTTTGTCGCATATGGTTGGGATCATCGAAGATGTAAAAAAAGAATTTTCAATCGACGGATCGCGCTTGTATGTGACAGGATATTCAATGGGCGGTTACGGAACCTTCAATGTTGTTGCAAAAAATCCTGGCTATTTTGCAGCGGCGGCACCCTTATGTGGCGGTGGAAATACAAGCGATGCAGTGAAAATTTCAACAACACCGTTATGGGTGTTTCACGGCTCACTAGATGATGAAATACCTCCCGAAGAAAGCCGTAAAATGGTAAGAGCCATTCAAGCTTCCGGGGGAAAGCCGATTTATACTGAATATCCCAAAGTAGGTCATGGCGTGTGGAATTACGCGTATCAAGACCCCAAATTTTGGCAGTGGTTATTCAGTCAGAAAAAGCCGTAACCTAATTTTTTTAAAGAGTCTGTAATTATGAGCATCATCGACCCGTTAGTCAGCGAAATCATCGCCATGGCATGGGATGATGAAACTTCGTTCGAAGCGATAGAAAAACACACAGGCTATTCGGAAAAACAAGTGATTGCACTGATGAAAAAATCGTTGAAACCGTCCAGCTTCAGATTATGGCGTAAACGCGTTGAGGGCCGTGCCTCAAAACACGAACGCAAAAATAGTGTGCGAACACAAGAAGTTTAAATCGCTTTGGCGCCTATTACGCGCAAGGTTTTCTTATCGCGAATTAACACGACCTGTTGAGTATCTTTGGGGCTCGGTTGTAAAATGATTTCACGTGCTTTGCCGTCCCATTGTTCAAGCATTTCGATAGATGTG
>JANODM010000230.1:0-2541 GCA_031412695.1 Alphaproteobacteria bacterium | reverse complement strand
TGGACGAACCGACGAACCATTTGGATCTGGACGTGATCGAATGGTTGGAAAAATACATTCGAGCCTATCGCGGTGCGGTGGTGTGCGTCAGTCACGATAAAGCCTTTTTATCCAATATTTCGAATAAAGTGTTTTGGTTGGATCGCGGACGTTTACGCGTATGCCCCAAAGGGTTTCGTTATTTCGAGGAATGGCAAACGCAACTATTGGAACATGAAGAGCGCGAATTACAAAACCGTCAAAAAACCGTCGATCTAGAAGAGGAATGGGCCAGTCGAGGTGTTAAGGCACGACACAAACGCAACGTACGCCGTGTCGAAATGATGCGCGAAATGCGCGAACAATTAAAAGCGGATAAAAGTTCTTTTCGGCGTCTGATGTCCAAGATTGAACTGGAACCTTTGGAATACGATCAAGGCTCGTCCAAAATCGTTGCTGAATTTTATAATGTCAGTAAATCGTTCGTCGACGAACATCGCGAAAAAGTCATTTTAGATAAATTCAATCTGCGCATTATACGCGGAGACCGTATCGGAATTTTGGGCAAGAACGGTTCAGGAAAAACCACGTTTTTACAGCTTTTGCTGGGTGAAATGGCACCTGATGCCGGGAAAGTCAAATTGGCCCGCGATATCCATTTCTCGTATTTCGATCAGAAACGAAAAGATTTGGATCCTGAAATATCGTTGTGGAAGACCCTTTCTCCGAATGGTGGCGAACATATCGATGTCATGGGAAAGATGCGGCATGTCTATGGGTATTTAAAAAGTTTCCTGTTCGACCCCAGTGCCGCACATTCCCCTGTCAGCACTTTGTCGGGAGGGCAAAAAAACCGTCTGATGCTGGCGCGCATTTTGGCCAATCCGGGAAGCTTTTTGATTTTAGATGAACCGACCAATGATCTGGACATGGAAACCTTGGATATGCTGGAGACGATCTTGTCCGAATATCAGGGTACGTTGATCATCGTCAGCCATGACCGAGATTTTCTGGATCAAACCGTAACGAAAATCATGGCCTTCGAGGGAAATGGCGTCGTTGATGGTATTATCGGTGGGTATACCGATTACATCGAAATGAAAAAGAAAGAAGCAGCCGAACGCGGTGATGTGATCGTCAAAGGTAAGAAAAAACAATCTACTGTGCAAAACGATTCAAAGGCTGCACCGAAAAAATTGTCTTACAAACTGCAATTCGAGTTAGAGCAGGTGCCGGAAAAAGTCGAGAAATTGACCAAAGAAATCGAAGATCTGGAAACGGCTTTGCATGATCAAAATCTATATGTGCGCGATCCGGACGCGTTTCGAAACATGACGGAACGTCACGCAACGGCTAAGGCCGAAATGGATAAACACATCATTCGTTGGCTTGAACTGGAAGAAATGCAATCCGCTTTATGATGCGTTTTGCACGTGGTGACGGCCCAAGAAACTATAGACGGTCGGCACGATAAACAATGTAAACAACGTACCGATCAACATCCCGCCGATAATGACCCAACCGATTTGCTGGCGGCTTTCGGCACCTGCGCCGCTTGCTAATGCCAGGGGCATCGCCCCCAAAGCCATCGCCCCCGTCGTCATTAAAATAGGGCGCAAGCGCAAGGATGCGGATTTAATCACCGCTTGAATGCGATCCATGTGTTCGTTCTCTTGTAATTGATTGGCGAACTCAACAATCAAAATACCGTGTTTCGTGATCAAACCGATCAATGTGACAAGGCCGATTTGGCTGTAGATGTTCAACGTACCATTTGCCAAATAAAGTGCCAGCAAAGCCCCTGTCATCGATAAAGGGACGGACAGCATGATGATAAACGGATTGATAAAGCTTTCGAACTGCGCCGCTAGCACCAAATAAATAAACAATAACGCCAGAACAAAGGCGACAGCAAGGCTGGAACTGGATTTACCGAATTCACGGGATTCACTGTCATAGTCGATAATGTCGGTTTTCGGAATGATGCTGCGAACTTTGGCTTCTTGAAATTTAATTCCTTCGCCCAAAGTGTAGCCGGGTGCAATACTGGCGGTAATTTTGGCCGCACGAAGCTGATTAAAGTGGTTTAATTCACGAGGGGCTACATTTTCGCGAAAAGCAACGAAATTGGATAATTGCACCATGCTTCCTGTTTTATTGCGCACGAAAATATCGGTCAAATCTTGCGGGTTGCGACGCAGATCGTCTTCGATTTGCACCAACACATCGTATTGCTCTCCGGTTTCTTTGAAGCGCGTGACTTTGCGACCGCCCAACATGGTTTCAAGCGTTCTGCCGACACTGTCAATGTCGATACTCAAAGACGCTGCTTTGTCACGATCAACCTGAACCAATATTTGCGGTTTGTTCAGTTTTAAATCCGTATCCACATTGATCAATCCGGGATAAGACGCAGTCTCTTGCAAAATTTTGGCAATGTTTTTATCCAAATCCGCATAGGTACCACTGGTCATGATGACCATTTCCAATGGCTTGCTGCGCGAGCTGCCACCCAAAGACGGTGGATTAATCGCGAATGCCTGGATACCCGGTGTCGCTTTG
>JANODM010000229.1:0-2727 GCA_031412695.1 Alphaproteobacteria bacterium | reverse complement strand
GCCAGATCAGCGTCAGCAAAAGCGATGCGCCGGCAAAAGCAACAACGAAAGGGATACCTGCAGGGTGCAAGGGCGGCAAATTGGACCACAGCCATTTAACGCCTGATACGGCTTTTTTGCTAAAGTCTTTGGCTTGCGCTTTTGCGGCTTCGGGATTTTCGAACATGGACATCTCGACGGGTTCTTTTCAAAGGAATTGCAGGTTTTCGGCATTTTAATCCGATTCTGCGACATAGCTAGGGGGAAACTAAGGGGAAACGAAGCGAAAACGGATACTTATTGACCTAACTACAGCCTCACCTATACTTCGTAAGTCGAAAAGAAAGAAGTAAAAATGACCATTAAGAATATTTGCGTTTATTGTGGCTCTTCTCCTACTGCATCAGAACAATACAAGAAAGCAGCCTTTGACGTGGGCAAAGTGCTGGCAGACAATAAACTGGGATTGGTGTATGGCGGGGGCCGACGCGGATTAATGGGTGTCGTAGCAGACAGCGTCTTGTCCAACGGCGGACAAGCGATCGGCATTATTCCAAAGCATCTGCAAGATCGTGAAGAACGACATGATACGCTGAATGAGTTGCACGTTGTTGACTCAATGCATATTCGCAAACAAATGATGGTCGAACGCAGCGATGCTTTTCTAATTCTTCCGGGTGGATACGGAACGCTGGATGAGGCTTTTGAAATATTGACCTGGAAACAACTGGGACTTCACAACAAACCGATTATCTTTATTAATATTTTCGGGTTCTGGAGTCCTCTGAAAGAGCTTAAACAGCATCTTTTTGATGAATCTTTCATCAAGGCCGAAGATTTAAAGCTTTTCAATATTATTGACAGCATTGACCAAATCATACCGACATTGGCCAAAGAAGCGTCAGCCGCAGCCTAAGCTGCGACGCGGTCCAGGTTTTTCTGGAAATAATAAGCCATTTCGACACAAACAGGGCTTTCGCAATAACCCTTAAGGCTGAACCAATCGTCTTCAAGTTTTTGCCAGCCTTTGGATGCTAAATAGCGTATGATTGCTGCTTCGGTCATGGTTGCCTCGTCACTTACTGGAATGTTAATGTTTTGCCATATTATATAAACATAAGATTAATGTCAAGAAGATTTGACATGGCATTATGCTTAGCGCTCGACGGTGGCTATGAGGGGATAAAATTACTATTAGGTTTTGATGAAGCTGAATTCATTGACCGCAGGACAACCCTATTCGATCAGGTCTTTCCAATTAACCGTTTCGCCTTTATCGACGATTTTTTCAGCGGGCTTCTTGTCTTCAGAGGGGTTTATAATCTGTGCGGCTTTTTCAGGGGGTAATGACCCTAAACCGCCCAATCCGGCCCCTACGCCTGTATGACGCCCGGACGGTGTCCCAAATCCGCCTAAACCGCCAAAGCCGCCGCCGAATCCGGTCGATCCGAATCCGCCGCTAAACCCTGATCCAAACCCTGTTGGGCCAAAAGCGCCAGGCATATTAGGAGGAACAGGAAGCGGTGCGACGGGTGGCAAAGGCGCGCCAGCCCCCGTTGATTCAGAAGACATCGGCTTGGATGATCGCTCATCACTACCGCTAAGCAGATCTTTCCAACTGACGCTTTCGTCCACATTGGGCAAATCAGCCTTATTGATAGATGATGGGATTGAAACTTCTTTTTCTTTCGGTGCAACGGCTCGTTCTTGATCGCCGTCCGACGCCATCAACGAACTCCAGCTGACGGTCTCTTGTACATCAGGTGGTTTTCTATCTGATGCTGATGTCGATGCAGGCACAGATGACGCAACAGGCGCCGACACAGGTGCCTGAATCACGTTCTGGCCTTGTTTGTTCTCTATCGCTGGCGCGTTGCGCGGTTCAGCCTTCAATTCCGGCATTTTGGGTTGAGCAGGTATTTGAACGGGTGCTTCGACGGCCTTCGGAGCCATCTTGAGATCTTCAGGCTTTAACACCCCTTCTTTGACCGCCACTTGCGTCATGGCGAAACAGGCCGATTCTTTTTCGTCACGCTTAGCTTTGCGTCCTGCGTTAAAGGCATTATTCAATGTCGTCAATAACGGGGGCATCGCGCCTGTTTTCGATGAATTTTTGGCGGTCCAGGACGTATCGCGAATACGTTCTAAAATCGCATCGACGTCCTTGCTGGAACGTTTACCCGTCGGATCGGGATGCGGCAATGAAATGAATCGGTTGACGCGCAACGATTTGATCTTGCCGGGATCGGAATAAAACATTTTTGCTTGGACAACCTGGTCCGAGAACGCGACGATCGATTGACCTTCTTTAAAAGCTTTCAATTGATCATAGCTGGCTTTGGCGCGTTTCGTAACTTGGAAACTATCGGTCTTGTCCATCTTCTTTTGACCGAACATGACTTTGACTTCTTTGCGCGTCGATGATTCGATGACGGTGGCTTCACCAACAGTTTTTTCGAAAAACTCTTTTGTTTGCGTCGGGTCTTCTAATTTGCCGAAAATTTTCAAGTTACAGTTAGCAACAATCGAACGCGCTTCTTCTTTGACTCGTTTTTCCATCGCTGGCAAATCCTGACCTGCGAAAATCAAACAGAAACCCAACGAACGAGCTTGCGCCGCCATGACGGCCATCCCTTGCGTCGTATAATAACCGACCTCATCAAAGACGGCCATAAACGGCGTGCTTGAGCGCGTCGGTTTATTTTCCAATGCGATATCCGCATCGCCTTCGACCGACGACCCCAACGT
>JANODM010000228.1:0-10296 GCA_031412695.1 Alphaproteobacteria bacterium | reverse complement strand
CCTTCTCCTATGTGCCGGGTAATCTAAGCATTACCAAATCCATGTTGACGGCAACGGCTCAAAACGCGACACGCCAATACGGCGATGCCAATCCTGTTTTCAGTGTCGTTTACACGGGCTTTAAAAACAGCGAAAATAGTGGCGTGATCGACACATTAGGAACAGCTAATACCGGTGCAACAATTACATCCAATGTCGGCTCTTATGCGATTACGGCTTCAGGTGCCGTCGATAATAATTATGATTTTGCGTATGTGAACGGAAGCCTGACTATTACACAAGTGGTACTGACAGCAACAATACAAAATGCCACTAGAGAATACGGCGATGCGAATCCTGCTTTCAGTATTGTCTATACGGGTTTCAAAAACAGTGAAAATGCCGCGGTTATCGACACGTTGGGAACAGCTACTACAGCCGCAACGGCTACAACAAATGTCGGTAATTATGCGATCACTGGATCGGGTGCCGTTGATAATAATTACAGTTTCGCCTATGTGAACGGTAATCTGGCTATTACACAAGCGACGTTACTTGCGACCGCTCAAAATACCAGCCGTGAATATGGTGATGCCAATCCTATTTTCGGGATCGTTTATACAGGCTTTAAGAATAGTGAAAACAGCGGAGTAATCGACACGCTGGCTACGGCAAGTACTGGGGCGAATGCTCTGTCGAATGTCGGTAACTACACGATTACAGCAGCAGGCGGATCAGATAATAATTACATCATCACTTATGCCGACGGTAATTTAAGCATCACCAAAGCTATGTTGACCGTAACGGCTCAAAACGCGACACGCGAATACGGGGATGCGAATCCAAGTTTGACCGTAGGATATACAGGTTTCAAAAACAGTGAAAATAGCGGTGTGATCGATACCTTAGCCACCGCAAGTACTTTAGCGGATGCTTTGTCGAATGTCGGCAATTACACGATTACGGCTGCAGGAGCTGCTGATAGCAATTACGACTTTAATTATGTGGATGGCAGTTTAAGCATTACCAAAGCAACCGTAACCGGAACCGTTCAAAACGCAACACGCGAATATGGTGATGCGAATCCAAGCTTTAGCATCGTCTATACAGGCTTTAAAAACAGCGAAACAAATGTCGTTTTAGACACATTAGGCACAGCAAGCACCTTGGCGGATAATTTATCAAATGTCGGAAATTACAGTGTCTCAGGATCGGGAGGCACTGATAATAATTATAATATTATCTATGTCGACGGTAATTTAAGCATTACGAAAGCGACTCTGACGGCAACGGCTCAGGACGGAACCCGCGAATATGGCGATGCCAACCCGGCTTTTGCAACCGTTTATACAGGCTTCAAAAATAGTGAAACGGATGTAGTCATTGATACGTTGGCAACCGCCTCAAGTGTGGCAAATAACCTGTCGAATGTCGGTAATTATGTGGTAACGGCAAGCGGTGCCGTGGATGGAAATTATAATTTTACGTATGTAGATGGTAATTTAGCGGTAACAAAAGCAACGTTGACGGCAACGGTTCAAAACGCGACCCGTGAATATGGTGATGCAAACCCAAGCTTTAGCATCGTCTATACAGGTTTTAAAAACAGCGAAATCGACACCGTCATCGATACGCTGGCGACGGCGTCATCAGTCAATGCATTAGCGAATGTCGGAAATTACGCCATCACCGCAACAGGCGGTATCGATAATAACTATAACTTTACTTACGTCGATGGTAATTTGAATATTACTAAAGCCATGCTGACCGCAACGGCGCAAAATGCAACACGTGATACCGGTCAGCTTAACCCGTTATTTTCTATCAATTACACAGGCTTTAAAAACAGCGAAGACTCAACCGTCATTGATGTGTTGGCTACGGCTTCGACGTTGGCTGACGGCAGTTCGATCATCGGTGACTACGCGATCACGCCGTCGGGCGCAAGTGATAGCAATTATGATTTCACGTATGTTGACGGCATTTTAAGAGTAATTCTTCCGAATTCGGAAATTGACCTCCCCAGTACGGTTGAAACGACGGTTAATAACGTCAGCAACCAAAATATCATCACGTCAAATATGTTCAAAGAATTAGTACCATTATGGCAGCAAGGCGTTGATACATCCATGATGGGGTATCAAGATATCATCATCATGCCAGAGCGTGACTTGTATCAATTTGATTATCGTAACTTGAATTTCCTGATTGCCGTCACCGATCAATTAAAACAACGTTTTTTATTAGGTTATGCTGACGAATAATCTGATCAATCGGACAAAACCGTTTCGATCATGCCACGCAGACTGACATCCCCTGTATAATTCCCGAAAACAAGTGTTCCCGGCGGCAATTCCGTGACAGCTTTGTTCCAAAAATGACGCACATTATCATTATAGGCGGGAATAGCCTTTGGCCAACGTGTGATCGAATAAAAACTGGGCGCGTTCATCGCGCCTATAAACCGTTCCAAAGCACGATTGATCGATTCTTTTACCGCTTCATCGTCATCACGCATCGTCTTTAGCATTACCGTAAACGATTCATAGTCTTTGTTGTAAATACGGTTCGGAAAGACGACAGAGGTGAAAATAATTCCCAACACATTGCTGTTTTCTTTGCGCGGAATAAGTAAGCCAAAACTACGCGGCAGGGCGGGAAGATATTCTTTTTTGACGAATACTGTTGCCGTCACCATCGAGCTATAGACAATCTTGTCGGCTGCTTCTTTGAGATGCGGCAGGTATTGACCTAAGGCATAAGCGGGAACACATAAAATGACGTTCGGCGTTTGAGGATGCGTATAGGGAGGAAATTTGAAGTGGATATTGACGCGTCCCGTCTTGACAAAATAATCCTCTAAACGTTCGACGATTTCCTGCATGCCGTCTTTGGGTGCGATCAAGATCCGTTTGGGGCGTTTGCGCAGAGGCCACAAATGGCTAAACAAGGTTTTACCTTCGGGAATCAATAACGTTTTGAAGGCCGTCGGAATTTCCAAATGATCGGGGTTTGTGCCGTAAATACCGTGTACGACCGGGTCAACCAAATAGTCCAATGCCGCACGGCTTAAATGTGTCGTCGTCCAATCCGTAAGCGATTTTTCTTTACCATCTGATTTGACGGATAATGCTTTGAATGCTGCGATCAATATCTCATGCGGTTTAAGTGGAAAACGATGTGCTTTGCCGTTGCGCCAGATCAAGCCCTTTCCGATATCGGCAGGGGCCATAAGGACATTGACGCCGATATCTTTAAAAAAACGCAAGACCTGCGGCGTGGCAGGAAGGGTATTTGCCGCTGTCTCCGCCATCCCGAACGGCGTTTGCAGAGTTTGTATCAAACCACCCAAACGTCCCGACGCTTCGAACAAATCAACCGTATAGCCGTCTTTGACCAAGCGATAGGTTGTCAACATGCCCGCCATGCCGCCGCCGATGACGGTTGCTTTTTTTATCGAGGGATCAAGTTTTTCAAACATCAGATCGTTTCGCTGAATATTTTTTGACCGGGCGTCTTGCGGAACAAGCGTGCATCAAAAGCCATAGCAACGTTCCGTAAAAAAGGTTTGCCTTTGTCGTTGATTCTAACGGATGTGTCCGTCACGTCAACAAGTCCGTCTTTGATGGCTTCACCTAATGTCGAGGTCACCGTCTCCAAAAAAGGCGTGTAACGATCGGAACCTGACCATGAGGTCTGGTATTTGGTCATCAGATCAAGAATATGACGCCGCAATACGATATCTTCTGGGGAAAGGGCGTGACCGCGAAAAATTGCTAATTCACCTGCATTGATCTTGTCTTGATATTCTTTGACTGTTTTTGCATTTTGAATAAAAGCCGAGCCCGTATCGCTGATTGCTGACATCCCCAAACTGATCATTGGATGAACTTGACGCGGCATATAGCCCATAAAGTTGCGGTACAAGGTTTTATTTTTTTCCGCCATGAATAATGAATCCGTATTCAAAGCGAAATGGTCCATACCGATTTCGGTATAGCCTGCTTGTTGCAATAAGGCGCGTCCACGTTCGTACAACGCTAATTTTTGCTGCCCTGAGGGTAGGTCTTTATCCGTATAACTGCGCTGTCCGGGTTTAAGCCAGGGTACATGTGCATAGCTGTAAAACGCGATACGATCCGGCTTGAGAGTACAAATATGCGCCATTGTCGCGTCGATACTGATTTCGGTTTGATAGGGCAGACCGTAAACCAAATCATAGTTGATCCCGGTAAATCCGATATCGCGCGCCATTGCCGTCAATTCGGCGATTTGCGCGTAAGATTGCACACGATTAATGGCCGTTTGTACCTTGTGGTCAAAATCCTGAACTCCAAGGCTTAAACGATGAAAACCGCGCCCATGAAGAATTTCCAGCTGCTGCTTGGTTGTCACGCGCGGATCAACTTCAAGCGACATCTCGATATCGTTTTTAAGCGAGACGCGCGACAAAATCCCATCCATCATTCGGGATAATTCATCCGCATTCAACCAAGTGGGTGTGCCGCCGCCTAGGTGAATTTCAGATAAATGGATGCTACGACCATCCAGTTGTCTTAAATACAGATCCAATTCTTTTAGAATTGTATCGATATAAGGTAGGGCATATTCACGTTTTTTGGTGATATGTGTCGTGCATCCACAAAACGTGCACAAGGCTGCGCAAAACGGAATATGCACGTAAAGTGCTGCGCCGCAGTCATCACGCTCAGCTTGATCCAATGCATCCTTGAGGCTTTGGATCCATTGTTCCGATGTCGGGGTCGTGTCCCAATACGGCACGGTCGGATAGCTGGTATAGCGTGGACCTTGTGTATTGTATTTTTCGATCAGAGTATTCACGATGGCCATTGCTGAACTTTCTGAACCAAATAGCGGATGTTTTCTTCACGCGATTGCGGTAAAACGCCATGGCCCAAACTGCATATCCAACGATTTTTAGGCATATGGGGTGCTATATGCGCCAGGTAATTGTCGACTTTTTCTTTAAACTCTTGCGGCTCAAGCGTCGTCCATTCAGGCGGTATATTTCCTTGCAACAAAAGATGTGCGGGCGCGTTTCGCGCAACCTCGATAATGTCGGTATCATGATCAATACCCAAAACCGTAAGGGGTAAGTCATGCATGATTTTTATAACGCACTGAAGTGGCAGGCCTTTTGCGTAGTATAAAATCGGCATATCAGGAAAACGGTTCTTGAATGCGGCAAATATCTTTTGCAAAACAGGAAAATAAATATCGTTAAAATCTTTTTCCGATAGAATACGCGTGCCACTGTCGAAAACGGCCATGCAATCAGGCTTAGCACTAGCTTGCGTCGCATAGTTATCCATCAAAACAGGCAGTAAAACTTCCATAAACGCATCAAAGCGTCCGTCATGTAATCCTTTAAGGATATCATCAGGCGGATTCTTGGCCGTACCTTCAACTCCGAAAGAATAAAGTGTGAATGGTCCGCCGATAAAACCGAGCAGCCCTTTATCAGGCCCAAGACGTGCACGTGTGTTGAGAAGGGCTTGATGTTGAAAGTCGAAAAATCCTGTGGCTTGGTCCGGTTTGTATCTTTTAATATCGTCCAGTGATTTCAACAGAAAATCAAATGACGGTGACGGATTAAAATCGACGGGACAGCCAAGCGCGTCAAATGGAAAAAGAATATCCGAAAATAAGATGGCAGAGTCAAAACCGAAATCATCCATCGGACCCATGGCTACTTCAGCGGCCAGGTCCGGGTCACGGCACATCTCTAAAAACGTATGTGTTTTTTTGATGTTTTGATAATGAGCGTGATAACGGCCGGCTTGCCGCATAAGCCAAATCACTGGGCGACCTGTATCTTTACCGGAGAGAAGATTTCGAAATTTATGTGTCATTATAAACCAACTTGTAACCGATACCACGCATCGATTGAATGATAACGGGGGTTTCGGGTGTTTCTTCGATAATTTTTCGCAAACGCATGATGAAATTATCAACCGTCCGCGTCGTGGGGAATTCATCGGCTCCCCAGACGTGGTTCAATATTTCATCGCGGCTGACGACTTTGTTGGCGCGCTCAAAAAGAAAACGCAATAAATCCCACTCTTTTTTCGTCAGTTTGAAATTTTCTTCGGCATCAACTGTCAGTGTTGCAAAATCAAACGTAGCCTTACCTAGTGTAACATGACTTTTCGACAGTTCTTGTCGATAATCGGCACGCTTTAAGGCGTTTTTGATACGCAGCATCAATTCCGTCATATTAAATGGTTTGAGAACATAGTCTTCAGCACCTAATGACAGCCCTTTGATGCGGTCATCCGGGTGGGTATAGGCGGTCAGAAATAACAAAGCTGTCGTTGGGTATTTCTCACGCAATGTTTTACCCAAATCAAATCCGGATCCGTCAGGTAGGCCGACATCGACAATTGCCAAATGAAAAGACGTACGGTTTAATTCAGCTAGAGCAGTCGAAACGCTTTCGGCCCATACGCATTCAAAGCCGTAATCTTGTAAATACTCGGCCAAGGTCGAGCCGATATTTTTTTCATCCTCGACGAGTAAAATGCGTTGCGACATGTTTATGCCTTATTCCGAAAGGTCAAAACGGCCTTAAATCCGCCATTATTCGCGAATCGCACATTGCCATTCATGCTTTTCATCAATGCGCTTACTAGGTAAAGACCAACGCCGCTGCCTTTGCCGTCTTTCCCCGTCATCAATGATTTGCCTGCATCATCAGGATTAATCGTCAATCCCATCCCATCATCTTGATAGGTTATATGCGTTAGATTGTTAAATTCATTTGCATCAACCGATATGATAAGATGCTCTTTCTTGCCGTGCTTTGCCGAATTTTCCAGTAAATTCCTAAAAATAATTTGAACCAAATAAGCATCACTGGAAACAAAAACGGATTTTTCAGGTAATCGTAACGTCAAGATATCTTTGTGGCCTACCGATAATTGCTGATAGGCTTTTTGTAATGTATCGATTAAATCAACACTTTCTTGGCGGATCTTGCTGCCACGAATAACGCGTGCAATTTCGATGATTTTTTCCACTTGACTGTCCAGGCGCGTAATATCCGCCAACAACCTGTCGGTATATTTTTTTTGCTTTTCATTACCGATTGTCGTGTCATGCAGCATCTGAGCTTGTAGATAAATACTGGCAAGGGGTGTTCGTAATTCATGCGTCATGGTACCAAAAAACGTCTCAATGCTACGCAAGCGTTTGATATCACGAAAATACAGCCATAACGTCGTGCAGCTGCTGAGGATCAACAACAAGATAATCGCAATAGATTCACCGAAAATCATGCGTTTTGTTAGGATGACGGTATTATAACTTTTAAAGTCCTGATTTTTAATTCCCAAATCCAATAGCGCGCCTTGATTGACCGAAGCCAAATGCCACAACAAGTATCCCCACCATAAAATAAGCGTGGCCATCAACGTAAAGCGCAATACTTCAAGGCCTAGAATCCAGTTGGATTTAGCAGCCAGGTTCCAAGAAAAGCTTTTGTCTGTGCTATGTGCTGTGTTCATTAATATCCTGCCTCGCGCAGCCATTCTTGCGCATAACGTGCTCCATACGTAATGATCATATCGGCTCCGGCGCGTTTATACGACGTCCATAATTCGATATGCGCCGGAATACGTGCAATCAAATCGTTTTGTGCGGCGCATTCAATGGCTGCATATTCACCACTAACTTGATATACGGCCCAGGGCAGATCGATAGCATCAGAGAGCCGTGCCAAGACATCCAAATAAGGCAAGCCCGGCTTTACCATTAAAATATCGGCACCTTCTGCGGCATCACGGGATGATGAACGAAACGCATCATTGAAATTGCCTGGGTCGATCTGATAGCTTGCTCGGTCTTTGATTTTGGCTTGCCCTTTAGACGGGCTTGAATTCGCGGCCGCACGAAACGGCCCGTAAAATTTAGAATGAAACTTGGCGCTGTAGGACATGATGAGTACGTGTTCCAAATCATGTGCGTTGAGTGCTTCGCGTATGGCCGCTATGCGTCCATCCATCATGTCGCTAGGAGCGATACAATCCGCACCTGCCTGAGCAAAAGCCAACGCTTGTTCAGCTAAGACAATTGTCGAAGGACCGTTCAAGACCGCATCTTGTGCTTCGTTCAAAATACCGCAATGACCATGTTCAGTAGAGGAGCACAAGCATACATCCGTTGCTAGCCACACATCCTTGCCGAAACGTTGTTTTACAGCGTCGATTTGCTTGACTGCAAAATCATAATTGAAATGATCCGTTGATTTTTTATTTGGTACGGCGAACATCAAAAATTTTGAAATGCCGTTATTTAGGTCACTCTCAATTTGGTTCAGCAATGTCGTCTCTGTATCACGATAAGTGCCTGTCAAACCTTTGATAGGTTCTTTTTCCGCAATTCCTGCTACGGCAAAAAGAGGCTGAATCATCTGTTTGGGACTTAAGTGAACGCGTTGGGTCAATTGTCGAATATGCGCATCTTGGCGCAAACGGCGTAAAGTGAGGGGTTGAGCTAGAGGGTGTGATTCAGACATTGACGCCACGTTTCAAGATTCGGATAAACGGTGAGGGGTGAAAGATGATAGGACTTTAGCAGATCGGCAGTTTTGCCGGCACGACAATGATGATAACAATTTTTTGCCGCATAGTCTTTGTATAATTCGTATTGCGAAGCACTAGACCAAAATATATGGACGGCTTTGGTCAATTCATTCGCAGCCGACGGGTCGAACGAACCGTCAACCGTATAGGTCGCAATCACCTGTTCGGGCGGCCATTCATTACGCGTGCCGTCATGAGTCAGGATTTGCCATGTGTCCATGGCTGGAAGATTCAAGCAAGGGACTTGTGAGATTGTATCGTTCAATACAGTAACACCCAGTTCCTCTGTGCAGCCTTGTACCCACAAACCTTGACGCGCTAGACGCATCCAACTTTGTATGCCGGATGTCCATAGTATTTTGTTTTCCAGGTCTGGAATAATGGATGGTATTGCAGCACGTGAGTGCGTGACGAAGACGGCTGAGGATCGAATAGCTTCTTTAGCAACGGGCAGAAAAACGGTTTGTGATCCGATGCTTCGTTTGTCGGCACCGTCCCAAGCCTGGCCGTGTAAATCCCGGGGCATATCTGGCCATGTAACGGATTTCACATGTTCATTTTTCACGAACATAATATAGTCCGGAAAGTGGTTAGTATTGATACTGGTTGCACCTGTATTAAGACCCTCTTGTCGAACGGCATTATATTCACGTTCGACATGATGTTCCGTAGAAATATCATGAAGCGGTGCCAGTATATTTTTAAGATCACTATCATCGCTGCGGCCATACAACGCTATTGCTCCTTGGCCCGGAACTGTCGGACACTCCGACAGCGGCAAGATCATGAAACGGCAATTTTCCAGTAATTTTTTTATTTTTTGATCCTGTGCAGCATCATTCACATCGGCGATGGATATAATTATGCCGTCGCAATCCTTATCAAGACGCGTAGCATTTTCAAGCACATCTTTTCCAAGATTTTGCGTGACGATATCAACGGGTAAATACGGTAAAACGTCTTTTAAAAATGGGATCACGTTAAAATTATGGCGCGCACTTGATATGCCGATAGTAATGCGCTCGTTATTTTTCAATTTTTCCAAGATATCATCGTTAAAGACGGCGACATCACGTGGATTGGCACGCGGCATCACCGCGTATACAGTAATATCAGATAGGTTTTTCGGCTCTTGGGTTCTGCAATCACCTGCGAAACAATCAATCTCATCGGTTAAAAGAGCGTGTGTTAGGGTATCTTCTTCGACGGTCACGAACTGAATGGGCAATTCAGGGACGTATTGTTCAAATGCATTTTTGATGCGAATAGATTGCACTTGCGCCAAAGGTGACGTGTTGATACCGATACGTAACAATTTCATCTCTAGGCCGCTCGCTCTTGCAGCTCTTGCCTTGCATCATAGGCGCGCATGACTTTGCCTAATGACTCGACTAAATGATCGATATCGGAGTCTTTGTGCATCGGACTAAGCGTTAGACGCAAACATTCTTCACCCCATGGCACGGTCGGGTAATTAATCGGTTGAGCGTAAATACCGTAATCGTTCAATAATGTGTCCGTGATTTGTTTGCACATCACGGCGTCGCCGATGGTAACGGATATGACTTGGCTGGCGCTTTCGCGGAAAGCAATACCGGATACGCGCAGTTTTTCTTTTAACATCCGCACGCGGACGAAATAATTTTCGCGCATCAGTGGATTTTCCTGCAAGACACGGATGCTGGCAGATACTGCGGCGCAGATGGCAGGCGGC
>JANODM010000227.1:0-2679 GCA_031412695.1 Alphaproteobacteria bacterium | reverse complement strand
CGTGCACAGTTACCGTCACATTAATTTTTGGTAATATCGGATGCTTTGGTCAAGCGATTTGTTAATTGAAGCGGTTTTGTGACATACCGTATTCCTTTTGCAATCAATTTTAAAGCTTGCCAGTGAATTAAAAAAATTGTGTGTAGCGTCACCAGCGGATAACGCCAAAAAGCGCGACGGCGTGAGCTCGCATTATAAGCAGATAAAGAGCCTGTAAGGGCCGTCAGCAATTTTTTACCGTCGCGATCGGTGTAATCGATCCATGCGCCGAAAGCCGTATCTTTAATGTTAAAGCGAAACGTATAAGAGCCTTCGCGTTCCAGGAACGGAGATACATGAAATAACTTTTCGCCATGCAGCACATCTTTTTCGGTAATAATGCGTTGATCTGCATGCATGCATAAATACGAATGACGTTCGCCGAATGTATTATTCACCTCGGCCAGTACTGCGCGCAAGCCGCCTGATGTGTCCAGGCATAACCAAAAGCTGACCGGATTGAAGACATAGCCGAACACGCGTGGCAAAGCGATCATAATGATGTCGCCATCGGCGCTGGTGATATCGTTGTCACGCAAAATAGATTTGATCCATACGCTCAAATCGCTTCCGTCGCGGTTGCCATGATCTTTTTGGTAAAAACTGAGCAATCCGGGGCGATCGACGCCAAAGCGCCAGCCATCGGAAAGATCATGCATACGTGATAACGGAAAAACTAGGTAATAAATTCCATACACGAATGCGTTGACTTTGGGCAATAAACGCCGATGCATGACTTTTGCGAATAAAATGGACGGGTTTATAACCAAGGCGGTGTCGCCCCCAAACCTTTTACCATCGTAACAGCGCTTAAGATTCCGTCTTCGTGAAAGCCGTAACGTTGATACGCACCGCAATAGGATGTGGCATTTTGGTGTTGAATCGTATCAATCGCTTGTTGCGAGCGTAACGCACGCAAGGTGAATACGGGATGCGAAAACTCATGGCGATCATATACCGTTTTGGGATCAGGTTGGCGTTCGGGATTCAACGTGATGATAACAGGTTTATCGGTGTTCAATGGTTGCAGATTATTCATCCAATAGCTGAGAGAAACGACAGGTTTACGGTCTTGCGCGTTTTCCGATAGATACACCCAACTGGCCCAGGCTTTGCGTTCGCGAGGCATGAAACTGAGATCGCCATGGACGACGACGTTATTGGGCTGATACCCAAAGCCTGAAAGCATATCACGTTCCGTGTCGCTTGGGTCGGTCAACAGTTTCAAGGCTTGATCGGCATGGCACGCAAAGACAACGCGATCATAGGTCAGTGTTTCGTTTCTAGAATCTTTGATGACAACGCCGTTTGTCGTGCGTGTAACAGACGTAACGCCACAATCGGTGCGAATCTTGTCGCTAAAGCCTGCCGTGATGCGTTTGATATACTCGCGGCTTCCACCTTGGACGGTATACCATTGCGGATGGCCGTTGACGGTCAGCAGGCCGTGATTGTCAAAAAAACGCAGGAAGCTTTTTGCGGGAAATTCTAAAATCGTATCAACCGAACAGCTCCAGATCGCGGCCCCCATCGCCTGGAGGTAATAACGTCGAAACCAATCGCCCATATTCAATTGATCTAATAATTCCCCAAGGGTCAGCGTGTCGGCGCAATCGATATGGCGCAAAGCTTGGCGATTGAAGCGCAAAATATCGAATACCATGCCCCAGAATTTCGGCGACAACAGATTTTTTTTCTGTGCGAATAATCCTTTGCTGCCATATTCGATACGACCAGATTCGACACTTGTGCCGAACGACATATCACTTAATGCAATTGGCACGTTCAAATGGTCGAATAATCCCGTGAGTAACGGATAATTACGTTTGTTAAAGACGATAAAGCCCGTATCGACCGGAACAACGCGGCCATCAACAGAGATATCGATGGTGCGGCTGTGGCCGCCCAGCGTCGGATTTTTTTCATACAACGTGATGTCGTGGTACGGATTTAACAAATAGGCCGAGGCCAATCCTGAAATGCCGGAACCGATAATTGCGATTTTCATGACCCAATCTTAGCCCAACCTTGGGCGGCCTCAAAATTAAATTCCTGTAAGACTATCGAATCGAATTTCGGCGCGAACCCCCGGATGCGCGTCGTGGATCGCAACCGTCGCACCATGCAGTTTGACGACCGCCGCAACCAGGCTGAGACCTAAACCATTGCCCGGTGTGGTACGGCTGGCTTCGGCACGGTAAAAACGTTGAAATACTTTTTCTTTATCTTGATCGGCAATACCAAGTCCCGTATCGGTCACTGATAATACGTTGTTTTCCAAGGTCACGATGATACGGCCATCAGAGGGCGTGAATTTTATGGCGTTATCCAGTAAATTAGCCAAAGCCTGGAACAATAAATCACGATCCCCCGGAATGGTCAAAGGTGTAATGACGCGGTCCAGCGTGATATTTTTTTCTTCAGCCAAAGGCTCATATAGTTCGATCACGTCTTCCAGAACACGGTGCAGAATGACGGGACGAAAATCGCTTTTTTGTTTGCCTGTATCGATCTGAGCGATGCGCAATAACGCGTTAAACGTGATCAACAAATGATCGGCTTCGGATTGGATTGTATCGCATAATTGAATAAGGTTCGGGTCGTTTTTATTCTCTAATTCGCTGCGCATCGATTCAAGGC
>JANODM010000226.1:0-1678 GCA_031412695.1 Alphaproteobacteria bacterium | reverse complement strand
CGCTGCGTCCAGGTGGATCCATTCCACTCCCAGGTTCCCACGTTGGGGAGCGAACCGGTGAACCCGCCAAACAAAACGGTCATGTGGTAACGGCTTACCACAGGCAACCGGTTACGTTTGTAGTGGAGTAGTGCAACCACCACTTTTTAAACAGAGCAACACATGAAAATACTAGTATGGCCAACGCTGCTGATTATAGCGCCGCTGGCTTTGTTGTTTGCTATAACAAAGCTTTGGCCATCAATACTGGCTGTCTCCAAATTGGTAAAAGTTTTTGTAGCGCTGGTTTTTATTGCAGCCGGTTTGGTTAGTTCCGTGTACGCCGTAGGCCTGTCAATGCAGGGATACCAGGAAGTACATGCAAAATGTCTTACCGGTATTACCGTGTTCATTCCTTATTCATTAAGCACAAATTTTATTGGCGTGCCGTGGGTGCTGGGTTTGATGAAGAGTAGTGCGGTGAGGGGGAGGTAAAAGCTTATTTGCTCACGGTGTTTTCTTCAGAAAAAATGGAGAAAACACCAAATATTTGAAAGAAGCAATTGTTATGTTCAGAAAGGTTTGTTGTATATGTTTAATGATTACTTTGAGTGAAGAATTTTTTCCGCCGTTTAAAATCCTCTTTTGATTAGCCAGCATTTGATATCCAGAGAAACGCTCATTTTTTTATCTGCTGTCATTATTACTTTCTAATAAAATAACAAAAATCAAAATGGCAACAACTGTCAATAATGCTTTCGATTTGTTTATGAAAGACATGGTTCGTTTGGATACGGACCGAAATGATATTGCAAAAAGGAGTAAAAATAATTTAGTGACTGAAATTGCAAAATTCCCCAGTGACGGAAAATTCTTGGATTTCTACCCTGATTACATGAGCATTGATTATGGCTCTTTTTCACGTAAGACCAAGATAAAACCTTTGGATGACATTGATTTAATGATTGTTTTGCATGCGCAGGGTAATTGGAGAGAAGTAATTGATGGCGGATATCGCATTCGAGTTAAACCTGAAGCAAATAAGCAAATGGTGCTTTGTAATCAAGGAACCGATGTACTTAACTCAATAAGAGTCATCAATAAATTTAAAGAGTATCTAGCAAATGTTCCTTCATATAAACAAGCTGAAATAAAACGAAATCAAGAAGCGGTAACATTAGAACTAAATTCTTATGAATGGGTATATGATATTGTTCCATGCTTTCAAACAGCCCCGGATAATTTGGGAAAAACATATTTCTTAATTCCTGATGGCAACGGAAATTGGAAGCCTACTGACCCAAGAATTGATAAGGATAGGACAACAGATATTAATGGTAAGCAGCAAATTTCTGTCCATGACATAATTCGAGTTATGAAATATTGGACTAAACGTCGTACAGCAGCGACAATGGGTTCCTATTTTCTCGAATGCATGATCCTAAATTATTACGACTCTGCGGGTGTTAATAGCAGCAAATACATTGACGTAGAATTGCCGAATGTATTCGCATATGTTTATCATCAAATACATAATAGTTTATACGACCCTAAAGGATTTCAAGGAGACTTAAACAGCCTGACCTCGACCGAAAGAAATTCTATCCAGGAAAGAGCCAGGGTTGACTACAATCGGTCAAAAGAAGCTCGTGATTTGGAAACCATTAGCAAGCAAAAAGAATCAATCGAAAAATGGGGA
>JANODM010000225.1:0-35904 GCA_031412695.1 Alphaproteobacteria bacterium | reverse complement strand
GGCGACTTCGGTCGCCCTTTCTTTTTTGCGCCCTAATTCAAGTCAATTTTTATCCGCTTTACCGTATCGTCACGTCATGATATGCCTGAAGGATACGGCATGATTTATCGTCTTTCGTGTCGGCCTGTCTTTTCGCTTCTTCTCACTTTTTTCGGAGTTACCTCATGTTACGTTTATCGATTATCGCCACCCTCGCCACTTTGGTTGCAACCCCTGCTTTTGCTGCTGATGCGACCACAACCATTACGACACCTGTCGCGTCCGCGACCGTTACAGCAACTGCTGCAACAACGGGTCAAGCCGTTGACGCCGCAACCGATGCTGCCAAAGACGCCGTTGCGCCAGCCTCTGCAACAGTTGGGGCACAAGTTGGCACAGCCGTGACCACCACCATCACCGAAGAAACCTCGACGGGCACGACACCTGTTGGTGTCGGCGGTACGACTGAAACAACGACGACGACCACGATTGCACCTGCATCAGGTGCCGTTGTCCCTAGCGTTGTACCAGGTGCTGCTCCTGTCGTTATTGGCACGGATGGCGTCAAAGCCGTTACGACCACGACCGAAGTGACGACAGAAACAAACACGCAAGGCATGGTCGGCACTCAACCGGCAGCCGGTGCAGCCGCCGCGTCGGAATTGGCCCCTGCTGTTAAATAAACGTTCTTTTTAAAGAGATTAATTTTAAACCGCCTCTGATACCCTCAGGGGCGGTTTTTTACATCCTCTATTTTATTGCCCTTGATAGGGTCTGCTCGGTCTTGGCAGACCAAGCCCAAACCGCTATATATCGTGCTCCCCTTTTGTTTTCGGCCCTATTTTGGGGTGATTCTAACTTCGCGACCTGTATTGGACGATTTACATGTTTAACAAACTTCTTGGTTTTCTGTCGGCCGATATGGCCATCGATTTGGGCACGGCCAACACGTTGGTCTATGTGCGCGGCCGCGGCATCGTCCTGAATGAGCCTTCTGTCGTCGCCATCTCGATCTCGCGAGGCCGCAAACAAGTTTTGGCCGTCGGCAACAAGGCCAAAGAAATGTTGGGACGCACCCCGGGCAATATCATCGCCATTCGTCCGCTTCGTGACGGCGTTATCGCCGACTTTGATGTGGCTGAAGAAATGATCAAACATTTCATCCGTGAAGTACACAACCGCACCATTTTCACCAGCCCGCAAGTTATTATCTGTGTTCCATCAGGATCCACCGCCGTGGAACGCCGCGCCATCGTCGAATCCGCCGAAAGTGCGGGCGCGCGTCGTGTTGAATTGATCGAAGAACCGATGGCGGCAGCTATCGGCGCAGGCTTACCTGTAACCGAGCCGACCGGATCGATGGTCGTCGATATCGGTGGCGGTACGACGGAGGTCGCCGTTATTTCATTGGGCGGTATCGTGTATTCGCGTTCGGTTCGCGTGGGCGGCGACAAAATGGACGAAGCGATTATTTCCTATATTCGCCGCATGCATAATTTGCTGATCGGTGAAGCCTCCGCTGAAAATATCAAGAAACGTATCGGCACCGCATGCCCGCCTGAAAACGGCGAAGGCGAAATCATCGAAGTCAAAGGCCGCGATTTGATGAACGGCGTGCCGAAAGAAATTAAAATCTCGCAGCGTCAAATCGCCGAAGCTTTGGCCGAGCCGGTCACGCAAATCGTCGAAGCCGTTAAAGTCGCATTGGAACACACCGCCCCTGAATTGGCGGCTGATATCGTCGACAAAGGTATCGTGTTGACAGGTGGCGGCGCGTTGCTGAAAAATTTGGATCTGGTATTGCGTCACTCGACAGGATTGCCTGTTGCGGTCGCGGAAAACGCCTTGCAATGCGTGGCACTCGGCACAGGTCGTGCGCTGGAAGAAATGCGCACACTGCGCAACGTCCTGATCGGGATGTATTAAAACTCTGGCGGTGTCCCGACCAGACTTCTTTAATACCCAATGGAAGCCTTTCGACTGCGCTCGAGGCACAGCAAACCAATTCACAGAAAAATCCCGTTTCTAAAACAGGATGATATTTTTTGGCTTTTGATTTTCAGGACGATCGCGTTCCAACGGACGCGTGCGGTAACGGTCGCTTGACGTTTCGGCTTTGTCAGCGATCTTGCTGAAAGAAGACGCAGCTCTCATCCTGACAGGATATAAAATTGCTGACGTTGCGATACTGAAGGCTAAAGCTTTCGAAGCCAGCTGCTTGACAGGGTAGGATTCTACTTGCTCAGAGAGTGTCAAAACCGCTACGGCCGTGCCTGCAAAAAGGGATGCGACTGCGCTTAATTTATGATTGTTACAAATCGATTCCGCCGTGCGCGCCCAATGTAGCGGCTTTTCATGATCGCGCTTGGCTCGCGGCAGGATCACATTATCCAATTGTCGCTGTGAATGATCGGGTGAGTTATCGATGGTCATCGGTTCACAAAAGTCGATTTTCGTTTTTTATCGACAAACAACAAATGAGCAGCACCGCCGGCCAGAAATGTGAGAACAGCGCCTGTTAAAGTAAAAAACTGCACGTCTTCTTTTTCTTGCGAAGTGAACGGCTTGTTACGTTCTTCGATAATGCTTTGCTTCGCTTCAACCACCGAAATACGACGACGTGTAACCATCGTCATATTTTCATTGATCATCATTTTGTCTTTAATGACGTTAACAGAATCATTTGACGCATGCGCATCGACCCAGGTCCTTGCCTTATCAAATTGTACATCGCGTGCAGCTTGGACTTGATCTGTTTCAAACACCCATGATCCGAATCCGACAGCTGCAGCAACCACCACAGGTGTGATAGGGCTTTGCAGAACTTGTTTAAAAAATCCGGGTTTTTGCACGGGCTCAGGTGTGGAGATCGTGGGGGCAGGTTTCTGAGCCAATAAAATATCGCGCGTTTCTTGCGGTAAATCGCCATTACTTACAAAAACCCCCATGACTATTCCTTACTCTGGGTTGAAAATTGAAGATTGTTTTATTTTCTGATACGCGTCGTATTCACCGCGGCAAGCCTGCGTGTACGGAATTTTCACGCCTATCGAATATTCGTTTTGTGCGCCACCGCTTATTTCAATTCGCGTTTTATCTACCATTCCGTTTTCTGCGATTGATTTTTTCTCGGATAAACAAGCTGCCCGTTGTTTCTCGGCTGCGGTGACAGCAATTTTATTCGCCACCCAATATCCCGCCAATCCGGTCGCACCAGCCAGTGCAGCAATAACGATCATGTTCTTTGTCGCGAATACCGATTTTTGCCAGCTGACCAGGGTACGAACCACAGGATGAGCGATATCATGTTGCGAAGTTACTTCAGGATTCATTTCGGAATTCATTTTGGGGACCTTTTTATCTAATGCTCTCAACCCTACCAAAAGCCATCCTTATGTCAACAATGTTATGCACGCTACAATCGTTAAAATTGCCCCCGCGACAAGGCCGGATTCTTGTCGTATAACTGGGCTTATGTTACCACCCCGTCATCAAAAAGCCGCAAAACGCGCTTTGTGGACCTATTGGCCACGCCGCATCTTAAGTGACCGCGGCACAGTCATGCTGTTGTTATTGGCATCAGTCGCCGTGTTGATCGCGGGCCTGGCTATACCGCGCCTGACCGATCGCGTCAGGGCGTCGACATTCGACAGTTTGGGGAGCGCTTTGGGCATCTTGACGATCCCGACACAAAAAATCACGCAATTGGTCGAGCATATGACGGGGCTGTCGGATATGTCGGCGGATCTAGGGCGGTTGCGCCAAGAAAACGCGACATTGAAACAATGGTATGATCGCGCCCGCCAACTCGAGGCGGAAAATAATTCGCTGCGCAGTTTGGTGAAATTGGCGAATTTGCCGCGCACGGAATACACAACAGCGCGCGTTATCGCCGAAAGCGGCGGCGCCTTTGCGCAAGGTATTATCGTTGATGCGGGTTCCGCAAAAGGTATCGTGCGTGACATCGCCGCGATGACAGGCGAAGGCGTGATCGGTCGCGTCATGGTCACAAGCGACGACACCGCCCAAGTCGCGTTATTGACCGATATCAATTCGCGTATTCCGGTGGTCATTGAAAATTCGCGCCATCGCGGCGTGATGGCAGGGGATAATTCACCCCAGCCCGTCTTGATGTATCTGCCCGATGATGCCGCCGTATCGGTCGGCGAACGTGTCTTGACGTCCGGCATGGGTGGCGTGTTCGCACCGGGTTTGCCCATCGGCGTGATCGTGTCCACCGATCAAGGCCGGGTGCGCGTGCAACCTTTTGCGGATTTACGCCGTTTGGATTTCGTGCAATTGGTGAATTTCGGTCGCAACACCATTACAAACGAACAGATTGTCAAACCTGTTTCGCAAAAGACAATCGTGCCGCAGCAAGGCGTCAAACGATGACGCCGCGATCCGATGCCGCCGTTGCGTCATTTATTCGCGGCTTTATCCTGGACATGTTACCGATCGTAAGCGTTCTGGTACTGGCGATGTTGACGACGATTCCAATGGGATTTCCGGGCACGATCCGCATGGGCGGGCTTTTTCCGCTAATCGGTATCGCCTATTGGACGTTGGTGCGTCCTAAAAACATTCTGCCTTTTATGACGTTTTTTATTGGATTATTCGCCGATATCATGACCTTTTCGCCGCTTGGGTTGCATGCGTTTATTTTCGTGCTGTCGCAATCGGTGTGGAAACGCCAGCGACGCTTTTTGATCGGTCAGGGATTTTGGGTGATGTGGGCGGCCTTTGCGTTGATCGTCGGCGGATTTTTCGTGATGCTGAACGGTTTTCAATTTGCTTTGACCCAAGCCGTCGTGCCACTGCGTGATACGGCCATTTCTGCAGCAATCGCCTGGGCGTGCGTGCCGCTGGTGTTATGGGTTTTAGGTTGGTTGCATGATCTGATCGATCTTTTTGACGAACCGATCGCATGACGAGTATGGCCTGATGAGCAAATACGAACGCGACCAAGAAAGACGTTTTACCCGCCGTGCTTTGTTGCTGGTCGGGGGACAGATGGGCGTGATCGGTATTTTAGGCGCACGCATGTTCCAGCTTCAGGTGTTGGACCGCGATAAATACATGACATTAGCCGAAGACAACCGCGTCAACATGAAATTGATCGCACCGGAACGCGGCATGATCTATGACCGTTTCAATGTCCCTCTTGCCATCAACGTCCAGGATTTTCGTCTTTTGATGATCCAGGAACGTACGCCCGATATTCAAAAATCCTTGGACACGATCAACCGTATCATTCCGTTATCGCCGCAGCGACGTGAGAAAATCATGCGCGATCTGAAACGTCAGCATACGTTTTTGCCTATTTTGATCGAAAATAATTTAACCTGGGAACAAATGGCGGCCATCGAAGTCGCTTTGCCGAATTTGCCGGGCTTGATGATCGAAGAAGGCAAAATCCGTTCTTATCCGTTGCGCGAGGCTACCGCTCATTTCGTCGGCTATGTCGGTATTCCGAACGAAAAAGATACCAAAGCGGATACCAATCCGTTGATGGAATTGCCCGGGTTTCAAATCGGCAAAAACGGTTTGGAAAAACAATATGATTTGATGCTGCGCGGTGTGGCCGGTCGCGCCGATGAAGAAGTCAACGCCACAGGCCGCAAAGTCCGTATCCTGGATGAGAAAAAAGGCGTGCAAGGCGCAACCCTAGGATTGACCATCGACGCCGAGTTGCAATTATTCGTGCAAAATCGTCTGGCTCAGGAACGTTCGGCGTCAGCCATCATTATGGATGCGTATTCGGGTGCGATTTACGCTCTGGCCTCGCATCCGGCGTTTGATCCGAATGTTTTTTCGGGTGCGATACCGACCGCGTTGTGGAATGAATTGCTGAATGATCCGGCAGCACCCTTGCGCAACAAAGTCATCGCAGGCGAATACCCCCCGGGATCGACCTTTAAAATGATCGTGGCTCTAGCCGCGTTAGAAGTGGGTGCGTTATCGCGTCACCGCACGGTTTTTTGCAATGGCGCGATGAAATTAGGGTCGCATATTTTCCATTGCTGGAAAGCAGGGGGGCATGGCTATGTCGATGTGATCGAAGCCTTGGCCCAGTCCTGCGATTGTTTCTTTTATCAAATGAGTTTGGATATCGGCATCGATAAAATCGCGGCGATGGCGCGGCGTTTGGGTTTGGGATCAAAACTAGGCATTGATATTCAAGGCGAGCGCCCCGGTCTTATTCCCGATCAACAATGGAAAAAAGACAAGCTGAAACAGCCATGGCACAAAGGCGAGTCGCTGGTCAATGCGATCGGCCAAGGTTTTACCACATCGACACCGTTGCAATTGGCCACGATGTTAGCGCGGATCGTGAATGGTGGATTACCTGTGCAACCTTATTTGGCCGAACGTTCCGGCGATCACATCCTGAAACGTCAAACTATCGGCCCGAGTATCGGATTAAATCCCGAGCATGTCGCGCTAGTTAAACTAGGCATGGATGCTGTTGTCAATTCATCAACCGGCACAGCCAAGGCTGCTGCGATCAAAGACGAAACCATGTTGTTTGGCGGCAAAACCGGAACATCGCAAGTGCGCCGGATTACGATGGAACAACGCCGCGCCGGATTCAAAAGTTCGGATTTGAAATGGGAAGAACAGCATCACGCGTTATTCGTCGGCTATGCGCCACTTGAAACACCGCGCTATATCTGCGCCGTCGTGATCGAACATGGTGGTTCGGGTGCAGGTGCGGCAGCTCCGTTCGCCCGCGATATTTTGCTTGAGACCCAAAAACGCCAGCCGGATAAGAAGCAGACGCGGGGATGACACCTTTTTTACGTCATGGCGGACTTGATCCGCCATCTTATCTCAAGTCTGTATCGCGATATATTTCGTTTCCAAATACGCATCCAAGCCTTCGGTGCCGCCTTCGCGGCCCATGCCAGATTGTTTGATACCGCCGAACGGTGTGGCAGCAAACGAGATCACCGCACAATTCACGCCGACCTGGCCGTATTGCAAATGGGTTGATACACGTGCAGCACGCCCCAAATCATTGGTAAATACATACGCGGCCAAACCAAATTCGGTATCATTCGCCGCTTTCACCACCGCATCTTCGTCGGTAAATTTTTGAATCGCAATAACGGGCCCAAAGATTTCCGCGCGGCTGATATCCATGTCAGGCATTATACCCGTTAAAATGGTCGGTGAATAAAAACTGCGGCCTAATTCATGCGCTTTACCGCCCAATACGCATGTCGCACCTTTTTTGATCGCATCATCCACAAGCCGCGCGACTTTTTCGACCGCTTTGCTGTCGATCAATGGCCCGACGGTGACACCGGCCTCGGTACCATTGCCGACTTTCCAGCCCGCCATGATCGGCAATAATTCCGCAATGAACGCGTCATGGATTGTTTCATGCACATAGACACGGTTGGGTGACACGCAGGATTGCCCCATATTGCGCGCTTTTGCCGTGGCCAAACGCGATGCGGTTTCTTTGATGTCGACATCGTCAAACACGATAAAAGGTGCATTACCGCCCAATTCCAACGACATTTTTTTCAAACTGGGTGCAGCTTGTTCGGCTAAGATGCGGCCCACTTGCGTCGAACCCGTGAAACTGATTTTTCCGATTTTAGGATGTGTGGTCAGAATTTTTCCAATCATCGGCGCGTCACCCGTGATGATATTCAGCACACCTTTCGGCATGCCTGCACTTACCGCCAACATGCCCAACGCCAATGCCGAAAACGGTGTGCGGTGATCAGGCTTCAACACGACAGTACACCCGGCAGCCAAAGCAGGTCCGACTTTGCGCGTAATCATCGCCGAGGGGAAATTCCACGGTGTAATCATACCGGCCACGCCGATCGGTTGTTTGACGGCCTGTAATTGACGATTTTTTACATTACTTGGGATGATGCGGCCATAGATACGTTTCGCTTCTTCGGCGGCCCATAAAATATTTGCAGGCGATACTTCGGTGCGCGCTTCGGCCAAGGGCTTGCCGTTTTCCAGCGTCATAATCAATGCCAAGGCTTCGATATTCGTCGCGATTAAATCATGCCATTTTTCCAGAATTTCCGAACGTTCATACGCCGTCATGGCTGACCACATGGGAAACGCTTTGTCCGCTGCCTCAATCGCTTGTTCGGTTTCGTCCACCCCCATATCGGGCACGGTCCCGACGATGTCATCTGTTGCTGGGTTGGTGACGATAATCGTTTTACCGGACAAAGACCCGACCCAAACACCGTTGATCAGGTTTTTATCCATCATCAACGGCGTGATATCGGTCATATGTTTTTGATCTTTCCATCTAAGAACGCTTTAACATCACTTAACGCGATGCGATCTTGTTTGGTCGTATTACGATCCCGCACAGTGACGGTACCGTCAGCCACAGTCTGATCGTCGATGGTAAAACAAAATGGCGTGCCGATTTCGTCCTGGCGGGCGTAACGCTTGCCGATATTTTGCTTGATATCCAAATCGACGCTGTATTCTTTGCGTAACTCTAAATATAATTTCGTCGCTAAAACAGGATGCTCGCCTTTTGCCGTCAGCGGTAAAATCGCCGCTTTCTTAGGTGCCACACTAGGGTGAAAATTCAAATACATGCCGCTGGGGCGATTTTCATCTACTGTATAGGCTGCGCATAATACGGCCAGGACAGCACGATTCAAACCGGCTGCCGGTTCGATGACATGCGGCATAAAACGTTCATTCGTTTCGGGATCCATATATTCCAATTTTTGACCCGATCCGTTTTGATGCGCAGTTAAATCGAAATCGCAACGATGCGCGACACCTTCGATTTCGCCATGACCGGGGGCAGTGAACGGAAACAAGAATTCGATATCTGTTGTCCCGACACCTTCTTTAGCGTAATGGGCCAATTCGTCGTGGTCTTGTTTGCGCATATAAATTTGATCTTCGCGCAAACCGATCCCAAGCCACCATTTTTTACGCTCAGCTACCCAAAACGCCGCCCATTTCGCAGCCTCATCGGGATGACAGAAAAATTCCATTTCCATCTGTTCGAATTCGCGCGTGCGGAAAATAAAATTACGCGGCGTCACTTCGTTGCGATAGGCTTTACCGATTTGCGCGATACCGAACGGCATGCGCACACGGCATGAATCGACGACGTTTTTGAAATTCAGAAAAATACCCTGCGCCGTTTCGGGACGCAAATACGCTTTGTTGTCGTCTGTTGCTGCCGCGCCCACGCGTGTTTCGAACATCAGATTAAACGCCTTGGGTGCCGTCAATGTGCCGCGTTTTTCAGTATCGGGTGCCACGATATGTTCATAGGTTTCGACCACGAATTCCGGTAGAGGCACTTTGTAATAGTCTTCGATATTCGTCGTTTGATCTTTGGCCAGTTTTTTTATTTTCTTTTCGACCGCTTTTAATTCTTCTTCTTGATGGAATGCAAAACCCAATCCTGTCGTGATTTTACGATCATTGTAATGTTTCGGCGGTAGATATACGACCAAGTGATCCTGGCGATAGCGCAGTTTACTGTCTTTGCAATCGACCATCATGTCGGCGAAACCTGCGACGTGGCCGGATGATTCCCACACTTTGGGCGCTTGGATGATTGCCGAATCCAGTCCTACGATTTGTAACGGCGTACCATCTTCGTCCAAAGGCGGCGTGATGACCATGCACCGCCACCACGCGTCGCGAATATTATTTTTTAACTCGACGCCCAAAGGGCCGTAATCCCAAAATCCATTGATACCGCCATAGATTTCGGAAGCCTGGAAAATAAAACCGCGACGTTTGCACAACGCCATAATATCTTTGAGATCGATCATTGTTTATATATCCGTAAGTGGTTCGCATCCCGACCGAAGCGGAGGGATCCCTCGACGTTGCTAGGATATAATAACGTACCCTAGCCGTTATGACGCGTCAACAAACAGGCATCGCCATAGCTGTAAAAACGGTAGTTTTTTTCGATTGCATGCGTGTAAAGCGCGTGCGCGTGATTTACACCGCCTAAAAATGCCGAGACCAGCATCAAAAGCGTGCTTTTAGGCAGATGAAAATTCGTGATCAGACGGTCGACGACATTAAATGTAAATCCTGGCGTAATAAAAATATCGGTATTGCCTTCCCACGCCTGGATGACGCCCGTTTCCTGCGCGGCAGTTTCCAGTAATCGTGTGGCAGTCGTACCTACCGCAAATATTTTTTTACCGTGTTGTTTGGCATTGTTGATGATGGTCATGGTTTCCGCTGTCACCCGACCCCATTCGGCATGCATCGTGTGATTGCGAATATCATCAACGCTTACGGACAAGAACGTGCCCGCCCCGACATGTAACGTCATTTCGGTGATGATAACACCTTTATCGCGAATTTTTTGCAATAGCGCATCCGTAAAATGCAACCCCGCGGTAGGAGCCGCCACCGATCCAGGTGCATCAGCGTAAACAGTTTGATATTCAGTTTTATCCATCGCCTCATCCGCACGATGAATATAAGGCGGCAAAGGTATATGCCCGTGCGTATTCAAAAATGCTTCAACCTGGTCAGGTCTTAAATCGAATTGCAACATCACTTGATCGTTTTCACGGCCTTGGATTTTTGCGGTTACGTTTCCGTCGAATAAAACCGTATCGCCTTCTTTTAATCGTTTGGCGGGTTTTGCAAACGCTGCCCAAGTTGAAAAATCACCGCGTGGTTGATGCAATAAAAACTCGATATTCACATCGGTCGCCGTCGCATCGCGTGCGTCTGCGCGTTTCGGACGCACTGCGAAAAGACGCGCCGGAATGACCTTACTGGAATTGACAACCAGAACATCGCCAGAATTCATGTAATCGACCAGATCGCTGAAAACAGCATCCGCTCGATCGGGCCACACCAATAACCGGGCTGCATCGCGCGGACTTACCGGATGCGTCGCAATCAATTCAGGCGGCAAGTTATAGTCGTAGGTGTTTAAACGAAACCGCTCATTGTCATCCTGAGCGGAGCGAAGGAACTCAGAGGGCATAGTCTTCACTTAGATCCTTCCATTCAGGATTAAACGTATTGATCAACTCGATTTTCTTTTTACGAAGCCAACCTTTCAGCTCTTTTTCTCGTAAAAGTGCCGATTCTACATTTTGCGTTACTTCGTAATAGACAAGCTTTCCTAGATTATATCTTTTTGAAAATCCGTCGATCAATTTATTTTTGTGCTGATATATTCTTTTTTCTAAATCGTTAGTAACGCCGATGTATAAAACGCGATCTTCTTTATTCGTAATAATATAAATAAAATAACTTCTCATTTTCCCCTCTGGGATCCTTCGTTGCACTCAGGATGACAATTGTTACGTCTTATCATGGAAAAAATTATAGATCGTCTCGGCCGTTGAACGGGAAACGCCGTCCACCTTCATTAAATCCTCGATGCCGGCGCGTTCCACGTTTTTGGCTGATCCGAAAAACATCAGCAACGCTTTTTTGCGCTTGCCGCCGATGCCGGGCACATTATCCAGTTTCGATGCGGTGATGTCTTTTTTGCGTTTCGCGCGTTGGCCTGTAATCGCAAAACGATGCGCCTCGTCGCGAACACGCTGCAGGAAATACAACAGCGGATCATTGATAGGTAATTGCACTGGCTCTTTATCGACGAAATGAATCCATTCGCGCCCGGCGTTCCGATCAGGTCCTTTTGAAATCGCGATAAACGGAATCGTCACATTCAGTTCGGTCATCACCTGTTGCACGGAGGATAATTGTCCTTTTCCGCCGTCGATGACGATTAGATCAGGTGTCGTACGCTCTTTGTCATCGCCCTCATGTGCCGCATCATTTTCTTCAATTTCGCGTTTCAAGCGCCGTGACAAGACTTCGCGCATCATCGCGTAATCATCACCCTGTTCATATTTTCCTTTAATATTGAATTTGCGATAGTGTTTTTTCTCGAAACCCGTCGCACCCGCCACGATCATCACGCCAAGCGGATTCGTGCCGCCCAAATGCGAGTTATCATAGACTTCGATGCGTTCAGGCAGACCGGGTAACCCAACCAATTCGGCCAGACGTTCCATGATGTCGCGCTGGCGGCTTTGATCGGCCATGTTGCGCTGATGCGCTCGTTTAGCGTTATCCAATGCGAAATCAATCAGTCGCATTTTATCACCCCGTTGTGGCGTGAAGATTTTTACCGTCTTGTCATTCTCTAAGCTCAACGCTTCGGACAATACGTCTTGCTCGGGCAAAGCGGGTGTGACCAGAATTTCTTTTGCGGCAGGGCGCGTTTGATAAAATTGACCGATGAAGGATTCCATGATCTCCGTCAGCGGCAAATCTTTGTCATGGCGCGGGAAATACGGTTTGTTACCGTAATTGCGCCCATCGCGAAAAAAGAAGATTTGAATACACGCCTGACCGCCATCTATATATCCCGCGATGACATCGACATCGCCGATAATCCCTTCCAGGTTGATATCCTGGCGCGATTGCACCGTCGTCAGGGCACGAATTCGGTCGCGGTATTGCGCTGCTACTTCATAATCCTGACGTTCGGACGCATCTTGCATTTTGACGGCGAAATTTTGCTGCAATTCAGATGTCTTGCCACTCAGGAATTGTTTCGCCGCGTTTACTTGTTCACCGTATTCACCTTCAGTCACTTTGCCGACGCAGGGTGCCGAACAGCGTTTGATGTGATATTGCAAACACGGACGTTTGCGTGCTGCAAAAAAACCGTCGGTGCAATTGCGCAATTGAAAGACACGCTGCAACGTCGCAATCGTGCTCCATACCGGTTCACTGGATGCAAAGGGGCCGTAATAATCACCTTTATCGACTTTGGCACCTCGGTGCGAGGTCAATTGCGGAAACGGGTGATCGCCGCGGATAAAAATATACGGTACCGATTTATCATCGCGTAACAACACATTATACCGCGGCATATAGCGGCGGATCATATTCGCCTCAAGCAATAAGGCTTCGGCTTCGGTACGCGTGTGGATTGCCTCCATCGTCACGGTTTCCGATACCATGCGTTGCAACCGCATCGGCAATTTATCGAATTGGGTATAGCTGAACACGCGTTTTTGCAATTGCCGCGCTTTACCGATATAGATCGGTTCGTTTTTGGCGTTGATCATGCGGTACACGCCGGGACTAAGCGGTAAAGACCGCGCAAACCCATCCACCACGGCAACGCCGCGCGCAATCGCATTCAAAGGGGAAAGTTCGTCCGTCATCCAGATGTCGTTTTACCGCATCTATGCCGTATTGATCCACCCTCTTTATCAGAATTGTTATTCCGAACGCGTGTAACGAGGAGCAATCTTTATTATAGTAAGGAGGAAAGAGCTAGCGTTTCGACATCCGCCGCGATGGCAAAAACTCTTAGGGCTTCAACTGTGATGGTTGTGAAGATGGAACGATTTTTTTAGGCACTCCATTTAATTCTGATAATTTTTCGGATAGTACCGTCGCTATTAACAGGGATTCCCCAAGTTCGCGCACCGCTTTTTTAATCGGCGATTCATCACCCGATGTTGAGATCAATATGTCTTGACATGTAGGATTGGTCGTATCGTTCAGTAAATCGTTTGTCATGGCTTTATCCTGAAAATGTTTTGATGCGACAATATGCCTTGGAATCAACATTATGTCAATATTAATTCCTGTCCTGCCTAACTTCTCAGACGGCCCATTCCGGTAACCCCCTGATAAACCTGATCCGAATCCATTATCCCCAGAATCGGTGGATAAGTCTGTGCGTAACAGGCCCTTGAACCCAAAGCCCCGTTGAATCCCAACGATTCAACCTATTTGCCTATTTTTAAGGCACGTCATTTAACCCATTGTTTTTAGATGCGGATAATTCGGTAATGATTAAATTATTGTTAACTTTTACGATTTAACGCGTTGATTTTACGACACGCAAGCGGTTGTGGACAATCTTGAACCCATCAGTCCTTCAAATCGCCCCAGAATTCCTTGACCTTGTTAAAGAACCCGGCCGTTTCGGGTGAATTGTTCTTACCCTCTTTGGTGCCCAGGCCCGTAAACTCCTCCAACAGCTCTTTTTGACGTTTGGACAAATTGACAGGGGTTTCGACCGCGATATCGACATACATATCGCCTCGGTGGCCGGCGCGTAAGATGCTCATGCCTTTGCCGCCTAAACGCATTTGCGTACCGTTTTGGGTGCCCGCTGGAATATTCATTTTCACACGGCCGCCATCAATCGTCGGTACTTCGACCGATCCGCCCATCACCGCGGTGGTCATCGCAACAGGCACGCGACAGAACAGATGCGCATCATCGCGTTTGAAAATTTTGTGCGGCTTGATCGCCGTCATGATATAGAGGTCGCCCGCAGGGCCGCCGCGTAATCCCGCTTCGCCTTCGCCTGCTAAACGAATGCGTGTACCGTCATCGACGCCGGCCGGAATATTGACCTCGAGCGAACGGTCTTTGCGTTTGCGCCCTTGCCCGCCGCATGATTTGCAGGGGTTCTTCATGATCTTGCCCTGGCCTTGGCATTTCGGACATGGGCGTTCGACCGTGAAAAATCCACTCTGGGTGCGAACCATACCGCGACCCGAACACATGTCGCAGGTCTCGACGCCGGTGCCGGATTCAGCACCCGATCCGCTGCAGGTTTCGCATTCGGTAGCGACAGCAAATTTTACGGTGGCTTTCGTGCCCTTGAAGGCTTGTTCCAAACTGATTTCCAATGTGTAGGAAATATCGCCGCCGCGTTGCGCACCCGAACGGCCCCGGCCCGGATTGGCACCGCGCATGCCGCCCATAAAATCGCCGAACATTTCTTCGAAAATATCCGAGAACGCGCCGGGGTCGAAATTCTGACCATTCGGCCCTTGTCCGCCGAAACCGCCCATCCCGCCCGGGCCGCGACCGCCTTCAAATGCTGCGTGACCGAAACGGTCATAGGCTGCGCGCTTTTGATCGTCCTTAAGAACGTCATAGGCTTCGTTCAGTTCTTTGAATTTTTTCTCGGCCTCTTTGTTGCCGGGATTTTTGTCAGGATGATATTCCATCGCTTTTTTGCGATAGGCTTTTTTCATCTCGTCGGCAGACGCGCCTTTGGCCGTACCTAAAATTTCGTAATAATCGCGCTTTGCCATTCTTGGAATCTGCCCTAAAAACTGTCTTGGAATTACCCCGAAAGGTGATCGGCCCGCTTGGCGGCACCTGGTGCTCTATTTTTTAAGCGCGAAGCACCGCAGGGTCAAGGGTTTTAGGCTATAATAATTGTAATCCCGACGAAAGTCGGGATCTTGGACGAACGCGATAAGACCCCGTTTTTCAACGGGGTTGCGGATACTGTGGAAAATTAAGATCCGCTCTCCAAATCGTTCAATCGTTTTTGAGCCATCGGCAAAATCATAAAACGGATCAATCCGAAATCGGCAGCTGCAAACACGCACAAAATCGCAACCATTATATTTTTATTCTCTACTGATACGCTGGGCATCGTATACGGCAATGCCGCCGCCATCCCCAGCATCAGCAACGGCATCAGGATTTGCAAGACATTGAACATCTTGATCTGACGGCGCGCCTGGGCGATTTGTTCTTCGCGGGTCAGTGGTACGGGATTAGGTTGGGTCATTTTTCTGCAATACTCCCATTATAGTAAAAAATCAACATAACAATATACGTTGCACCACTTATTGCACTAAAAACGAGAGCATGCACTAAAGCATATGCTAGAAATACATTATC
Organism: Alphaproteobacteria bacterium; assembly: GCA_031412695.1. GTDB lineage: Bacteria > Pseudomonadota > Alphaproteobacteria > Micavibrionales > SZUA-601 > JAQGJA01. Next base: position 20,229 of record JANODM010000225.1, on the reverse strand, counting down.
TTTAAAGCTGAAACCAATTAATACCGTGCAAAAAATAATTAGTGATAAAGATAGGATACAAAAAATCTTAGATTTACTGTTTCTAATATTATCTTCGAACACAACTTGAAAAATAGAAGCTAGGATCAAATTCATAATAAAAGGCATTATCACATTCCATAGGAAAACCATTTTTCCTTTACGCGGACTTTCCAGATAGAAAAATAATCCTGGAGGTATAAGCAAGAGGACAGAAAAAATAGAAAACAAAAATGTATCATAAATTTTTTCTTTGTTTAATTTTTGTTCGTCCATTTCTCACCCAATAAAAAACCCCGATATCGCTATCGGGGTTTTTAAAATCAATTCTTAGCCATTCGCTTTTTTGTCGTCGACATCGGTGAATTCCGCGTCGATGACATCGTCTTTAGTGGCGCGCGGACCATCATCCGCCTCACCTGACGGTTGCTCGTCATTCGCAACACCGCCTGACGGGTTTTCTTGTTGGCTGCGGTACAGGATTTCACCGATTTTCATCGATGCTTGGCCTAGGCTTTCAGTTTTTGCTTTGATCGTATCGACATCATCACCGTTCAACACACTGCGCAGATCGGCAATCGCCGTTTCAGCCGCCGTCTTCTCGGCTTCGGGTGCTTTGTCGCCCAAATCTTTGATCGATTTTTCCGTTGCGTGAATCAAGGACTCACCTTGGTTCTTCGCTTCGACCAAAGCTTTGCGTTTTTGATCGCCTTCGCGGTTGGCTTCAGCTTCTTTGACCATGTTTTCGATATCGGCATCCGTCAAACCGCCCGATGCTTGGATGCGGATCTGTTGCTCTTTGCCGGTAGCTTTGTCTTTTGCCGTTACGTGGACGATACCGTTGGCATCGATATCGAACCCGACTTCGATTTGCGGCATACCGCGCGGTGCGGGTGGAATACCGACCAAATCAAATTGGCCCAGGATTTTATTATCCGCCGCCATTTCGCGTTCACCTTGGAACACGCGGATGGTCACAGCCGTCTGGCTGTCATCGGCGGTCGAAAAGATTTGCGATTTTTTCGTTGGGATCGTCGTGTTGCGATCGATCAAGCGTGTGAAGACACCGCCCAAAGTTTCGATACCTAAGGACAACGGGGTAACATCCAACAAAAGAACGTCTTTGACATCGCCTTTGAGAACACCACCTTGAATCGCGGCCCCTGCGGCGACGACTTCGTCCGGGTTGACGCCTTTATGCGGTTCTTTGCCAAAGAATGTTTTTACCGTCTCGATGATTTTCGGCATACGGGTCATCCCGCCGACCAAAACGACTTCGTCGATTTGCGCGGAGGTGACGCCTGCGTCTTTCATCGCTTTTTTCATCGGCTCGATCGTGCGTTGAACCAAATCATCGACCAAACCTTCCAGTTTGGCTCGGGACAATTTGATGTTCAAATGTTTCGGACCAGATGCATCGGCGGTGATGAACGGCAAGTTGATTTCCGTTTCCATTGCCGATGATAATTCGATCTTGGCTTTTTCGGCGGCTTCTTTCAAACGTTGCAACGCCAATTTATCGGCGCGCAAATCGATGCCTTGCTCTTTTTTGAATTCATCGGCCAAAAAGTCGATGATGCGCAAGTCGAAATCTTCACCGCCCAAAAACGTGTCGCCATTGGTGGATTTTACTTCGAACACGCCGTCGCCGATTTCCAAAATCGACACGTCATACGTACCGCCGCCCAAATCATACACAGCAATCGTACCGTGTTGTTTTTTGTCGAGGCCATACGCCAACGCCGCAGCCGTCGGTTCGTTGATGATGCGCAACACATCCAAGCCCGCGATCTTGCCGGCATCTTTGGTGGCTTGACGTTGAGAGTCGTTGAAATACGCCGGTACGGTGATGACCGCTTCGGTGATTTTTTCGCCCAAATAATTTTCCGCAGCTTCTTTCATTTTGCCCAAAACAAACGACGCGATTTGCGCAGGCGCGTATTTTTCGCCATCGACTTCGATCGCGGCATCGCCGTTATCGCCTTTGACAATTTTGAAAGGGGATTTCTTGATCGAGTCTTGCACTTCTTTGTCGTCAAAGCGGCGACCGATCAAACGCTTGGCCGCGTAAATCGTGCGGTCGGGGTTGGTGACGGCCTGACGCTTGGCGGGATCGCCGACCAGGCGCTCGCCTTTGTCGGTAAAAGCCACGATCGACGGCGTCGTGCGCTTGCCTTCGGCGTTCTCGATAATTTTATAAGTGGATCCGTCCATGATCGCCATGCACGAATTGGTCGTGCCGAGATCGATTCCTAGTACTTTAGCCATTTTGCTCTCCTATGTGGCAAATCGAAGCTGCCCGCGAGATGCGGCACAGGCCTCATTTCCTGATGATTTTAAGGTTTAAAAGCGGTTCTACTCGCGTTCAGCGACATATAAACCACGATTACCCTGTAAACAAGAGCCCGGATAGGCTTTTGTCACGAATAAATACTAGCATAAAACGTATGATTTTTCCAGCAAATTTCCAGCTATTTGCGCCGAACGTAACACCCTCTCCCAAAGGGAGAGGGATGGGGGAGAGGGGTTACAGGCTCGCAGAAATATTCTAACCCCTCACCGGCTTGCGCCACCCCCTCCCAAAAGGAGAGGTTCAAATACAAATCAACCCCTTATAAAAGAACAAAACTTCTGTTTTAGCTTGCGTTGCGCCTGCGAATCCCATAATCTTTGCTCTATGACAAATATAATGCCTCCCGACGGTCCAGATGCTAATCAACATGAAATTTTTTTCGCGCTTGGTTGTTTGGCAGACGATGATGCCATCGACACAATCAATATGGATGAGTTGTACGAAAATATCTCCGATGCGATATGGTTAGATTCAAACAATGTTTTAAAATCCTGCCCTGATCATGGTCTGGTTCTGCACCTGGCCGGAAAAGCATTGTTGCCGAAATTGAAAGAAAAATTTGGTAACGATTTAAAAAAAGAAACCGAATTAAACGAAACAATTCCAGAATTCGTTACTCCCCTCCTTTTATTGGCTGACCGAACAAAACCCAACTACATGCCTGCAATAGAGTCTACGTCACTAGGACAAGGCTCTGATCCTAGATTGTTGAAAGGTACGCGCTTTTATCATGAAGTATTCTTACGCTGGGAAGCTACTCGCTTAACGACAAAACTTTTAAATACTCTGATTGACGAACGTGATCCACCTTCTCCTCTATACCGCCCGACCTGAACCCAAATAATCCTCTTGTCTCTCAACCCCTCGCTCTTATAGGCTTAGTTTATGACCCAATCACATCCTCCCCTACCGCTAGGTATACAGATGCGTAAGTTAAAAATGCTCGAAATGTTGGGTTACATGGTTCCCCCCTTAAGCCTAGAAGGATTAGACGAGAGAGATGATCTATTGGACAAAGTTGCCGATGGAATTCTTGACGGACCGCATGGCCACATGCGCGGCGTGTATCTTGGTGACGCCGTTCATGTGATGGCCAAAGAACGCTTAAACAATTTGAAGACTCAAAAAATTCCTACCCATGTATATACAAATATCGAAGATGCAGTATTTAATCCGCCCGAGCTTGTTCAGCCTCCCATTACTCAAAAAGAAGACATGGCTTTAGCAACAAAGCCTATCGCAGACGGCGAGATTTTTTTCACTCAATTAACAAATCGCGTTAAAAGAAAACGTGCCGCGCGCGCCGAAGAAGCCATGCGTGCGAACATGACTGTGCAAACGCATGATTTAACCGTGGAAAGCCGACCGCAACCCCTCTGATTCACACTAAAGAAAAATAAAAAATGAATCGTCCAGCCCCGCAATCGACACAAGACCTTTATATCACCCCGGAAGATGCGCAGACCGCGATCGGTTGGTGCATTCGCAGCATGGCGGCCAACGCGAAAGAAATGACGTCGTTGGTCAGTCATCTGTGCAATCAGGTCGATGCAAAAAAAGTGCGCCGTGATGCGCAAACCAGTCCTGTGGATGAAGCGGAAATTCTGTCTTATCTGGCGCATGATACGCGGATCGACGCCACGATGCCCGATCCTATTTGCGACATTATTTTGGCAGCCCGCGAGAACAAGATCATTTTAAAGAAAAGAATGCGAGGCACCCAGGCAGGGAACGGCTCTCACACTATTTCCGATGAAATGATGGCGGGCGACAATCTGTGCCAGCAAGTGCGTGAGGAACGTTACCGCCGCCAAACTACACCGAAAATATCGATTTTATTCTAAAAACTGCCCCCCTGAACATTTGCCGACGCGGAGAAAAAAATGAATGATACAACGAAAACCCCCGCACAACCTTTGGATATGACTGCTTTAGACATACAAAAAACCACCGGCCGTTTACTGGTAGGACTGGTTAGCGATGAGTGCGATATGAATCGCATCGTTGGCAAAGTAACTGATGAGGTGAAACGGATCGAACACCGCAAAGAAGCTCGAGGAAACAGGCAAGGCGTCATGCTTCATGCATTGGCGAATGTTATGTGGCCGCGTTTTTCGACTTATTACGGCGCGGAACTGGCCATGAGCGAAACGGAGTATGCCGACAGAATGCCCGATTATGTGCGAGACTTTGCCATATCAGCAAAACAAGTTCCCCCGATTATGAGTTCGAAACAGCCACGTACTGATCGCGAAGTAAAAATACTGCAAACGCGTGATCCGTACATTGTAGAGGGTTTAAATTTCCAACGCCGCTTGAACGGTGAAGAACGTGCCAGAAAGAAATGCCAAAAAGCATTGCACGGCTTTTTAAACAGCGATCCTTCAGCAAATAAGACAGATGAAAAGCCGTCTTTGACTACTATGAAGCCGCCTAAACTTGCTTAGATGTTTGTAATATAAATTGCGTTTTTATTTCCTATCCGTTCAAAAATAGTTTCATATCATGCTGATTGACCCGACACCCGACAAACAATCTTACACGATTAGCCATCGACAGATTCAAGAAACGATCGGCTGGGCCTTGTGCACAATCCGCTATTATCCTGAACAAGAGGATTTGGCTGCACGCGTCGGTCATGCGCTGTGCAACGATTCCTCGCGTAAATGGACGGAAAAAACGATTTCTGAAAAATCTGTCTTGTCCCATGTAGTCGAGCAACAATGGCCGCAACTGACCAGATGTTTCGGGCCCGATTTGCAAGCGATCGATCTTCACTCGAAACCGCCGGTCCTGCTTCCCGACGATATCATCAAAAATATGATCGCTGCAAAAAATGGCGTGTTGCAACCAACCGATGAAGCACATAAACCATCTTTAGATGACAACTTGGCGATGCGCGGCGTTACGTTTATTTCAAGCGTATGCGAGTATGTCGACAATCGACGAGATGCTGTCGAAAACTTTCTTGCCAATGTGACATCGATACCTGATCAAAAAAAACCGCCTAAACGCTTATTTGATTGACCCTTCTTTTTTTGTTTTTTTGATGTGATATCATGACCCCTATTCCCGAACCCGGACGCCGCAAAATCAACCGCATGAGTTATTTTCAGATGCATCAGGCGTTGGGGTGGTTATTATTCGAATCAATTCACGGCGATACGTATGACGACAAAGGGATCACGGAATTAGCCGAAGACCTTGGCAATCATATTTACGATGAAATCGCCGCACAACCTAATTCCGATTTCATAGACGGCGACATCATCCATCTTGTAGCCAACAGTATGTGGAACGATCTTACAGCACATTTCGGTGATGATTTGGCACGCGAAACTTATCCTGTTATGGAAGTGATGCCTGCTGACGTGCGCGAGAATATTTTCGCTGCCGAAGACGAAGCGCCGCATCTATACGATGCTTATAATACAAAGGCCTGTGACACAGATCTTCATGCAAAAGTGGGAATACGGTTTTTTTGTTTGGTATCAAAACAACTTCGCGACAGAAAATATGAAGCTTCTGTGCAAAATACCATCACGCAATTTTTACAGGATACGGCCTTCGATAACCCTGAGATGCCAATTCGTCAACACTGGGCTAATCGTGGACCGACGTGACCATTCATTTGCCTTTTAGCACATGATACGATAGGCTTAGCGTATGCCGATCAAATCCGATATCACCCCTCAAAAACATACGATGACGCGTCATCAAATGTACCGCGCAACCGGCTGGGTCCTTTTTGGTTTTGCCGACAATCAAGTCTATAATCGCAACGATTTGGAAAATCTGGCCGCGAAAATCGGCAACGACATCTATCAAGACCCTTCCAACGAAGAAGATATTTTCATTAGTGAAGCCGAAATGTTGCACAGACTAACATGCGAGATGTGGGAACCACTAACAGTACATTTCGGGGACGATCTGGCACGAGAGACATGGCCCGTCATAAACCCAATGCCAGAGGACGTACGGAAAAATCTTTTGGCAGCTAAAAAAGCAGAGCCAGTCGAAGATACATTATTCAGCAAAAGCGATCGGCTCAATGACCCTTATGCGTTCAACGGCACACATTTTCATTCTATGGTGCAACATCAGGTTTTGAAACGTAAAGATCAAGCCAAAGCGGATGCCCTAAGCATCAATCTGTTTTTACAAGATAAAGATCCGATATTGAAAACAACGCAACCGTGGGCTGTTCGTAGCAAACAAAAACCCGAAATTTACTAATCATGATTGGTTTTTTAATTTTTTTGCCGTATCTTTCTCGATATGACCGATAAAATTGAACCTTTTAATCTTCGCGATGACGATATTTACGAAGCCATCGGCTTTATCTTGAGAGATCAAGGCAGCGATGTTAATGCCATGCGTCCTTTGACAAACAAAATCGCTGATCGGGTCCAAGCCGATCTCACATTAGATCCGAATGGTCCGCTTCCTCTAGGACAGGTATTCTTTCACCTTGTTCAGGAAAAACACGACGATCTTACTCAAGAAAAATGGGAGGAAAAATGGGACCCTATTTTGAAAGGAGAATCGGATGACACGGCGGGTCTTTATGATGATAAATTAGAAAAAAAATTACAAGAATTGTTGGAAAAAAAGTCTCGTATCAGGAATACTATTCTTGCCTCAAAACAAATCCCGCCAACATCAATCCAGGTTAGAAATACTAATCTAAAGGACAAGGATATATCCCGTGGCCTTACAGCAATGAACTGGATACGTCATCAAATGATGCTGCGTGATATGAAGCTTAGAGATATGATGGAAGGCGAGAACCCGAATCGAGTAATCATCACACCTGCAAATCCGTATGAAACGATACCTGATAAATTTGATAACGATATATTCGAAGACCCGGATGACGATACAGAAGATTTAGATGATGATACAAAAGACCCGGATGATAACGATCAGCCGAAAAAACCGGGTGGTTACAAACCAACGTAATTTAGCCTAGTCTTTGCAGATTATACTTTTCAACTATACAAAACTCGCTTTTTCTGTTGACATGCTTGCATGGTCCATTCCCATGCACCGAACGCATCCTGTTCGCATCACAGCCCTAAAAATTTTCATCGCGGTTTCGCTATCGGCGCAAGCCTAAACGCGGCGTTTGTCGCGGTGGAATTCGGTTTCGGATTTTATACGCACTCTCTCGCTTTGATTGCCGATGCTGCGCATAACCTTGGCGATGTCTTGGCGTTACTATTTGCGTGGTTGGGGTATCATTTATCGCAACGCGATATGAACCCCTCGTCGCGTTTCAGCTTTGGTATGGGGCGCGTATCGATTTTCGCAGCTCTATTCAACGGCGTCACCTTGGTCGGATCATCGGCCTGGATTATTTTTGAAGCCTTGAATCGTTTTTTCGAACCCGCCAGTCCCGCACCGCTTATTGTCGGTGCAGTCGCGACATTGGGCATTATTATCAACGGGTCGACCGCGTGGTTGCTTTCGAAAAACCAAAATGACATCAACATCAAGGGTGCGATGATTCATATGGTGGCCGACGCGGTAATCTCGGCCGGGGTGGTCATCACCGCCATCGCGATGGCCTATACGGCGTGGTCCTGGCTGGACCCGGTCGTAAGCGTCCTGATCGCCGCTGTCATTTTATGGGGGTCATGGCCGGTCTTGCGCGAGGCCGCCATTTTAGCCCTGGATGGCAAGCCCACCTCGATCGACCGCGACGCCATCGACGCCTTTATCCGAAGCCAGCCGGGGGTCGAGGGCCTTACTTCCTTACATATATGGCCATTAAGTACTTCAAAAACAGCATTAAATGCTTTTGTCTCGACCGTGCCGGGCACCGATACCGAAGATCTGCGTCGTGTGCTTCGGTCGGAATTAACAAGTCGTTTCGGCATCGGTCATCTGACCTTGGAAATCGCCCTAAACTCTTCGCCCCAAAATTAATCGATCTTGTTGATATTACGCGTTAAACTGAAATTAAACTTCACGCGCTAAAAGAAATAGATAAAATTTTAATCAAATATATGCCATAATAAATCGTACCCTTAGCCTCAAGGACGGGACTCGCCATGAAACGCCGCATGTCACATTTGTTATCCAACAGAATCGCACACACCTTGTGTATGGTCGCGATCTGTTTTTCCTTGGTTGCGTGTAACGAAGAACGCGAGAAAAAAGTTCTGGCGCAAACCGATGAGGCCGCAAAAACCGTGCAAGCCCAAAAAGCTGCTGCCGATTTGGCAAACACCGCGCAACAATTACTGGCCTCACCGGGCCGTATCGTGAACACCGCTGATTTGAAAACCATTGAATGCGGCGTGGGTGCCGCGCGCAAAGTCGTTTCGTATATTCCGAACACATCCTCGCTAACATCGGGCGGTGCCTTGCCGGGTGCTTTGGCCGAACGCATGAAAAGCGATTTATCACAACGCTTCAAACCTGACAGCTTGAAAACCGTCGCGCCTCCTGATTGCGGAACCATAACCGATATCGCCGTCAACTCGCCGATTTTAGAACTGACCGTGACATCGGCTGCAGCCAACATCATACCTCAAGATTCAAGCGAAATCGCATCCATCACGATGTCATCTTGCCCCGATGATAATGGCCGCCGCGTTCCCGGCGTCATCACGACAAAAGTATTCAAAGACGGAAGACCGAATGACGTCGTAACAAAATGCGGCGCGGCTGCACCGAATAATTTAACTGAATTGGAATTGACGAATGCGGTCGTGCCCGATTGGAAAGCACGTCTGTTGGGTACGCCCGGTGCCAATACCAACATTTTATGTATCGATGACGGTAACGTATGCGCCCCGGTCAATCCCGGCGATATGGGCACGACGATCATATGCGACAACGACAACAGCGAAGACGAATTATTGTCGAACCCGGTTTTCGATGCGGCGACCTCACGTTTTATTCCCGATCCGAATGATCGCAGTTGCGGTAAAGGCTGGACAGGCCAAATGATTGCCCGCGTCCAACGCAGAGAATGTACCGTAACGCGCAATAACGGTCAAAATACCATCCCCGGCATTGTTCTCAATGTCGGTTATGTCGGTGCGAAATGCGAGAAGAACGAAGTATTGCTTGAAGACAGATGCCCTGTCGGTACACCGTTCGAAGGCACAGGCAAGATGATTACGAATAAACGCTTGGTCATGCGTCATCCTGTCACGCTCATCCCCACACAAGTTGGCGGAGTCAATGTCAGCTCAATGGCCTATGACTATATTGATCCAAATACGAATTTGCCGGAAACGAATGTGACGACCGGCACCGTATGGGGTGATTATGCCTTAAATTTGTTGGGCGGCACGCAAACCGTCACCAAAGCGCCGACGCCAGGCGATCCCAGTACAACGATGACTGCGAATTTCTTTTCCAGCGATGCGAATTTAAATTCTATCATCGACACCTATGCCTTTGACAGCCAATTTACAACAACCTTATTCAATAAATTGATGGTCGACAATCCGACCGTCACGGGGTGTTTTGCGTTGGGTCAAACCTGTTCCGCAGGCGATCCAATCCGCGCGATCGCCGTCGTAGTCGACCGCTCCGCCAACATGGCCATGGGCGGACGCCCCATTACGCCGACCCAAACATCGTGCCGCGCGACAATAGCCAATTTGTTCAAACCCGGAAGCCGCCAAGCAGCGTGCGTTGCCGCCAAAACATGGCAAAATATCGCGAACGTCCGCGATAATATTCGTGACGAAACCATGGCCAATTGGGTTGCCGCAAATGAACCGGTCCAGGAAGGCACGCGCCTACATGATGCGTTGGCGGCCGACGCGGCACGCTATATTGACTCAGGATTGCGACGCCAAGAAGAGATCATGATCGACGGTTTGAGCGATGTAAAAAACGTCGACCGCATGAAATCAGCCTTGATGCGCGGCCAGGACTGCTATCCTAATGTCGTGCAAGACGATATGTACGGATCCTGCGCTCAAAGCTATGCATCCGAAGATACGTTGAAAGGATCTAATTTCGGTCTCACCGAAGATGTTGATGGCAACGGACCTTTATTATCCTGTCAGTCAACCTGCCCCGGTGTGTGCATCACGGATGCCGTGACACGCGTCAAAGATTTGAACGGTAACGGTGTCGTTGACGGCAGCGAACCAGCCATGCGCCTTGGCGGCGGTATCTTTGACTATGCTTTCGTGCCCACGAATGCAATGCCTTTCCCTGACAGAACCTACTTACCGCTTTCTGTTTTTGCAAACCGTATGCAAATTGTCGATAATTTCACACGATCGAATTTGCTGACGAATTTGCCCTATGGCGTAAATCTGTATTATTCCGAATTTATCAATAATCGTGTCGACCGTCCTTTTGATCCGCTGGTCAGCAGACGCCCCGTTGCCCTTACATTGGATAATGATTTGGATCCGTTGAATAACACGCAAAACGTCGATCAAACCTATTGGTGGAAACAGGTGCAAGAACGCATCAAAGACAAATTCGATGCACGCGGCAGTTATACAGGCGGCAATAACCCGCTTTATTCATCGATTGATCCGTCGATCACAAATTTGATCCAGACGACATTGGGCGCTAATCCGAATGCGCCCGCAGGTTTAGTCGTCATGTCAAACGGTGTTGCTGATCCAGCGGACCGATCAACAATCTTTAGCAATAAATTCTGCGAAGCACCTGTCGACCTTCCCAGTGACTATCAATGCCGCTTGACAACGCGACGCTGCGACCGCCGCATCTTGGGATTCTGCATCGACTGGGATTACACAGAAACATTTACCCGTATCGATCTTGCAGCCGTTCGCAGATCCTATGGAATTGAACACGAAACAACACGCAGACAATGGTGCCGCGCGCGTGGTAATGATGATTTTCAACGCGAAGTATTCAATTATCCAATTCCTATGGTCCGCCCAAGAGGACAAAAAGATTCGTTGGTCGGGATTATTGGTCGGAATTTCCCCAATACGAAAATCTTTTATATGGGGATTGATGCAGGCTCTCTCTTAGCCGCTAATTGTACTGGTGTTAGATCATTGTACACAGATCCGGTCACGCGCCGTAATCGGCAAGTCTTGTACGCTTTCGAATATGCGGATAATGCTATGGATCAAATGTACGAAGCCATGGGCCTATCCACAGGCGGCGGTATCCCGAATGAGGAAACAGGCAGACAAATCTGCGAGTTGAAATACGGCGTGGGCGTTCCGATTGCCTTGGGAACACCACCCGGTCTTGATGTACCGAATCTAGGCTTCAACAACCAAGCTTTGCCGCCGACTTGCACGGTCGAGTATTTGGATGTCGACGCCCCTCCAGGCCAACAAGTTGTACCGCCAACCTATGTACCTAATCCTTTGTTTGCACCACCGGGAACAGGTAATCCGTATTCTTATCCGAATAGCAATTGTGTTCCCTATGGTGCACAGCCCGGAGGCGGCAGTTATAACGGCTATTCGAATGACGGTTTGATGACGCCATGCACGGATACGTTGCTGTAAAAATATACAGAACAAAAAAAGGGCGGAGAATTTCTCCGCCCTTTTACTATTTGTACCCTGATTAAGGCAGAACTAATGTATATGTTCTTCCACTGGAGCTATCTTTAGAGAAAGCATTCCATCTATTTCGCGTCTGATCTACAGTTTCGTTTGATTTTCTGGTAACATCCATGTCACCACTCAATTTGATACGATATTTTAGAGTACCGTTTTCTGCTATTTCATATTCTTGGTCTTTTGTTGAAAAACGGGTGATATTTGAAGATGACCAAGCCGCTGGACCAGAGCCAATTAAATCAGCATTTGATCCCTTGCGTGTAATCGTAACATTTTTGGAGCTGTTTTCGATTACAGTCAAAATCTCTTTTTGACCGCTCATGAAAGTCATGCTCAGAGGAAGTCTTAGTAATGCAACATAGTCTGCATTAATTTCAACGACGCCATTCGTCGGAGGAGTAGGCTTCGGTTCCACTGGTTTTGGTTCTGTCGGAGTGCCGCCACCGCCGCCGCAAGCGACCAAAGCTGTTGAGGCAAAAAGCCCGAGTGTTGCTAGTGTTCTTCCTGGGTTTGTCATTTCGCGTGTGCCTCCTATGCACATCGTTGAAACATCGGCGCGGTGTTTATTGCGCCAAGGCGACTCGAAACGATGTTCAGGCCGCGACAGCAGTATCAGCCTATGTCATGGTTAATTGCAAGCAAAAATTGATTATGTTAACCAAAAACTGTAAGGCTTGTGACAAAAAAGCCGCCAAAAGCCTCTAAGTCTTAATAGCTTAGCGTGTTATGACGCGATTCTTAATCGTCAGCTCATGAAAAAACGAGGCCCTTGGTGTGTGACAAGAGCCTCGTTTTTTGACAACAACCCGAAGAAGGAGCGGGCAGTTTTGGGACGGTAAACTTTATTCCATGCCGGTAAAAGCGGCTGGGCGACGGCCAAAAAATCGATTTAAACTGCAACAATGAATGACAATCGTTTCTCCATTGTTATGCATGTCCGCGACAGGATCGCTACTTGAGTTCAAAGGATCTTCTACGGTAACGGCAGCATTGTTCATACGCATATCCTCTATATTATTACCCATATCGTCCCCCTGTTTTTTCTTTGTCTTTATCTATGTGGTTCCCGATCTTTCGGTTGAACGTTTATCTTTCATTAAGATAGCACAGGAAAACGTTAATTACAAGTAATTTATCTAAAATTTTAGTTAATATGGCTGACGCGCGCATTGAAAAGCAACGAAAAATTCCGCTGCATTCCCTATCCTGAATTCAGAAAAATGAAAAACCTTTAGTTGTTTTCGCGCAAAGTTCGCGCTTTTTGACGATTCCAATCGCGCTCTTTGACCGAGTCGCGCTTGTCGGCGGCCTTTTTGCCTTTGCCTAAACCCACCAGCAATTTGATCTTGCCGCGCGCGTTGAAATACAATTTCAGCGGCACCAAACTAAGGCCATCACGGGTCAAGGCGATACTGATTTTGCGGATCTCTTTTTGTTTCAACAGCAACTCGCGCGGACGGCGCGGGTCATGCTGCAGATGTTTTCCGGCTTGGGTATATTCGTCGATATGCATACCGAAAATTTTCAAACTTCCGTCGCGGTCTAGATGCGCAAAAGATGAGTTGATCTGGCCTTTACCCTGACGCAAAGATTTCACCTCGGACCCTGTCAGGATCAATCCCGCTTCATAGGTATCCGCGATCGCGTAATCGAACCGCGCACGGCGGTTCTCGGCGATTTGATCGCCATTGGCACGGATGGATGCGGTCATGGACGTAGTCTATATTAATGGAAGATATAATGGAACTGACAGACTTTGCTGTCGAGCACGCCATCGGCCGGGTCGGTGTTATATTCCTCGCGTCCGATCGGCATGATTTTCCGGCAGGCCGGGAAATAATTCGGATGGTTGTATGGAATACCGCGCATCTCGCCGCCCATGGCACGACCGTCATCGTATTTCGTATCCATATACATGGTTTGTTTGACGGTGAACGGACGCTCGTTATTCGCGTCGACCCCCGGCATACCGCCGTAATAAACGCGTGATTGCAATCGTATCGAGATGCTGGATCCCGCGCTGTGCGTATCGGCAAACACGGTAAATCCGCCTCCGACAGAGGATTCAGGGTGCGTTACGCCCCATTGTGGCTGACTGGGGTTCGAGTTCGGATTGACGCCTTTGATGAAATTACCCAACGCCAAATGTTTGAAGAACATCGTCGTTTCGACTTCAGGCAAATTGACGTTACGTGCTTGGTCTTGGTCCCAACCCGATGAGCCGGGGCCATATACTTGACCGACAAAACCATTGCCGTCGCCGCTGTAGCAATTGGATACAGCCAAGGTGCAATTCGGAATGCGCGTAGTTGCCAACGCGAAATCGCCCGGCACGGTGCCGTATTTTTCTTGGAAGCCCTTTGTCGCGGCGGAAACGCTGTTGATGTCGCTCATCACGCGGCGGACTTGTACGATGCGGTATAATTCTTCGGAATATAAAACACCGCCTAATAAAATTCCGATGATGAAAATGCTGATCGCCAATTCAACCAAAGTAAAACCGTCTTGCGCGGATTTAAATGCAGTAAGGGCTTGGCCTTTTACCGTCACCGCTTTAGTCTGTGCCGATACTGTTTTTTCGTTCTGATGGTGGGACATGATGCGACGCCTTTTGTGGTTATGCCTGCTTATTTCATCCGGTATTATTTTACTTGCGTTTCCTCGGTTCGCAAGTGCTTCCGTTTCGGCTGACACCGAAGCCTGGTTGCGATTGCGGGACCCTCGTACGTGTTATGCCTTTGCGGAATACCGCCGTTTGATCGACACGCATCCGGATTGGCCCGAGACCCCCATTTTACGCGTTCAAGCCGAACAAGCCCTTAACGACAACCCACCTCAAAGGGACATTATTTTGGCCTGGCTGGGAAAATATCCCCCCGTCGGCGATAATGGGCGGTTTTTATATTTCAATACGCTTGTCCAAAACGGCGACATGGCACGCGCCAAATTATTCTTGAACGATATGTGGGCGTTGGGGGCGTTTAATGCCACCCAACAAGACGCGATCATAGGCCGTTACGGCAATTGGATCTCGAACACGGCGCGTCATGCGCGGGTGGATGCGTTGTTATGGGCCAATAACACGCAACGTGCGGAAAAAGCATTGAACTATGTCGGCAGCCAAGCGCGTGCGATAGGCCTAAGTCGCTTGGCGTTGCAACGTCTTGACGGGCGCGCGACGGTCAATTTGCCGTCACAGAATGATGCGGGATTGAATTTCGACCTGGCGCGTTATTATCGGCAAAAAGGATTTGACGGCCGCGCCGCCATTGCGTTGTCGCGCGCAACATCCAAAAGTCTGGCTACGTATTCTGCTCTGTGGTGGAAAGAACGATCGTTGCTGGCGCGGCGCGCGCTTGAGCGTGACGATTTTCCGACCGCGTATCATCTAGCCTCAAAACACGGCTTTGATACCGGCCCTGAATTGGCCGATGCGGAATGGTTGGCGGGATGGTTGGCGTTGACACGACTTGATCGTGCCGACACGGCGTTGCGTCATTTCATGCGCATGGCCACAAACGTCAAATCGCCGATCTCGGTCGCGCGCGCAAATTATTGGGCGGGCATGGCAGCGGCGAAAACAGGCGACATGCAACGCGCTAAACAATTTTATCGCGTCGCTGCACAACATATGCATGTGTTTTACGGCCAGATGGCGGCTTATGCGTTGCAAGGCTTGAAGGACGGCGATGTCGCCGGGTATTACGCCACATTCTTTAAACGCAACACGCGCATCCCCGCCGCATCCTTGCGCCATTCCTTGATCGACGCCGCAAGCTATTTGCACAAAAAAGGCTTTGAAAAAGAGCGTGATCAATTTTTGGCCACGTTATTGGCGCAGAACAAGGATGCGCCGCACCAGGTAATTCCAATTGCGCGTAGCTTACGCAGCGAAAAAGTTAGCTTGACTGCCGCCAAAGCCGCCTATGAAAAAAACAAGCTGATCGGTGACGCGCTGTTTCCAAAATTGAATGTGCCACGTAATGCCGAAGTAGAAACCGCGTTGACGTTGGGAATTATTCGTCAGGAAAGCATGTTCGATCCTTATGCGCAAAGTCCGGCACGCGCCATGGGCTTGATGCAAATTTTGCCCGGCACGGCCAATGATATCGCACGCAAAAAAGGCATCGCGCATCGCAGTACGGCGCAGCTTTTTGATCCACGCCACAACATGGTCTTGGGTCAGGCGTATCTGGGATCGATGCTGGCGCGGTATGGCGGCGATGTGCCATTAGCGGCGGCTGCCTATAACGCAGGCCCCGGCAATGTCGATAAATGGGTGGCCGCCATGGGTGACCCGAATACTGATCCGCGTTCTTGGATCGATTGGGTCGAACGCATTCCGTTTTACGAGACCCGCAATTACGTGCAGCGCGTGTGGGAAGCGTATCAAGTGTATAAATATATCTTGGCGACGGATTGAGAAATTTATCTACTTTTGCCATCCTGATCACGCCCGTAATCCCGTTGAAAAACGGGATCTCGTGTAGTCTAGCAGATCCCGACTTTCGTCGTGATTACGCAAGTATCTTAATTCCCCCTCTCCCCACCCGCTGTCTTCTGCTCATAATTCATTATGCAAAATATTCTCGTTGCAATGCCGCATGAATCTTCTTGCAGCCTATCGGACTCGGGTGTAGATATACGTCCACAACTGCGTATAACGGTTGTTTTTTAACTCGGCTCGCCACAAACAGCCATTAAACCAGTATGGGAACCGCATTCATGCTGAACTGCAAAATGATGACGATCCATGATGTCGCCCAACAACTGAACGTTGACGAGCGCACCATCCGCGAATTGATCCGCAAAAACGAATTGCGCGCCATCAAAGTCGGCAAAGAATGGCGTGTAGCGGAAACCGATTTGGACGCGTATGTCGCGGGTCATGCCAATTTCGACGAAAAGTAAAATAAAATTTCAAATCTAGAACGTAACCCCGTTGAAAAACGGGGTCTTTTTGTTGGATTCTAGATCCCGACTTTCGTCGGGATTACGATGCAACTATATATCGGCAGGCACACACATGTGAAAGCGTGCGAAATTGTCCGCGCCGATATCAGACAATAGTTTTTCACCCGCTTGACGACCCAAAGCGACGAAATCTTTCGCATCACCCGTCACCGCAACCGATTTCATTTCAGAACCGTCAGGTGTGTAAATTTCCGAACGCAAATGCATCGTGCCGTTTTCTTCAACCGCATAGGCTGCAATTCCCGTTTTGCAATCGCCATCGACAACGGCTAAGCACGCGCGCTCGGCGGTCACTTCGCGATAGGTTTTGGCACAACCGATATTTTTTAATAACGCCAGTAATTCCGTATTTTCCGTCATGACTTCGATGCCGATGGCAGCTTGACCCGCAGGCGGCAAAAACTCATCAATGCTTAAAATCGTTTGCGGAATATCACTCAGGCCGATACGCACCAATCCGACACGCGCCAAAAACGTGGCCGCGACATCTTCGAAACCGTCTTGCAGTTTTTGTAAGCGTGTATCCACATTGCCGCGGAAATTGACGATCTTGAGATCAGGACGACGGCGCAACAACATGGCGGCCCTACGCGGCGCAGATGTGCCGACAACAGAGCCTTGCGGCAGATCATTCATCGTTGAAATATTCGGCAGGCGCGTCAAAAAACAATCACGCGGGTCGCCGCGTTCCAACATCGCCGCGATCGTATATTTTTCGGGCCGTACACTGGGCAGGTCTTTCATCGAATGCACGATCATATCGACTTTGTCGTCATCCATCATCTGATTCAGCGCATCAGCAAATAATCCTTTGCCGCCGATTTTTTGCAAGCTGATATTAGCACTTTGCGTTTTGTCGCCCGTCGTAACAGCGGTGATAATTTCAATCGCAATATCGGGGCGCACGCGTTTGATCGCGTCGACCGTCAATTGGGTCTGCGCCATCGCCAGACGGCTGGCGCGCGTACCGATGCGAAGAGTGGAAATCATGCGGGCGGGGGCGTCCTGAAATCGCTTATGAATTATCAAGGCCTTTGTCTTAAAAGACAAAACGCGGCTTGGCAAGATGTTTGACGCGGGATGGTGCGGGTTGTACACTAAAGCCGTTCTTTTCCTTCACTTTCGAGTCTCCTTACTCATGCCCCAACCCGGTCACATTTACCGCCATTATAAGGGCGCACATTACATGGTCTTGCATGTCGCAACCGAAGTGGCCGAAACAGGCGAGTCGTCAAAAAAAGTCGTCGTGTATCAAGACATTGCCGCCCCTGAAAAAATCTGGGTGCGCGATGCGGATATCTTCACAGGCGAATTGGACCATGAAGGCCAAACCATCAAGCGCTTTGAGCGTGCGGCTTAATCGATTTGTTGTTTTATCAGTTGCATCGCATCCGCCCACAAGGCGCGGTGCGACGCGGCGTTAAGCCATAAACTGACACCCGAATGATGCGGCAATGGAATGATGGTCGTTTTGTTTTTACAAACACCAAGCGGTTTCATCTCAAAAGATTGTCCGACCAGATCGACCAACTCGGCATTCGTATTCAACACATGCTTTGCCGCCAAGCCACCGACGGTGATAATCAGTTTCGGTTTAAGGCGATCAATCGTCGCAATTAATTCAGGTTTATACGCCGCAATTTGTTCAGGCTTTGGTGGCACGCGGCCCTTTTTCGCTTTGGCGGTTCCCGTGCCGATCATTGCGTCGAACTGAAATTTTTTCAACGCACGCTCTTGCGTCCATCCAATGGTTTCAAACCACCGCCATAATTTTGATTTCGACGGCGGCCCGTCCTGCCACGTGACACCCTTGGCTTGACCGATGATGAGGTAGGGTTTCCGTGCAGCCATTAAAAGTTAAGCGCTTTTCTTTTTCTTATCGCGCATCAAAAGAGGTTTCAGATATTGGCCCGTGTAAGATGCTTTGACTTTGATCACATCTTCGGGTGTACCCATCGCGACAACCTGACCACCGCCTGATCCGCCTTCGGGGCCCATATCGATAATCCAATCAGCGATCTTGATCACTTCCAAATTATGCTCGATGACGATGACGGTGTTGCCTTGTTCGACCAACGTTTGCAACACCTCGAGCAATTTGCGCGTGTCTTCGAAATGCAAACCCGTCGTCGGCTCATCCAAAATATATACCGTGCGGCCTGTCGCGCGTTTCGACAATTCTTTGGACAGTTTCACGCGTTGTGCTTCACCGCCTGACAAGGTCGTTGCTTGTTGACCGATATGAATATATCCGAGGCCGACTTTTTTCAGCGTTTCCATTTTATCACGAATGCTTGGGACGGCTTTGAAGAAATCCGCGCCTTCATCGACTGTCATGTCCAATACATCGGCGATGGATTTGCCTTTGTATAAGACTTCTAATGTATCGCGGGCATAGCGTTTTCCTTTGCACACGTCACAGGTGACATACACATCAGGTAAAAAATGCATTTCGATTTTGATTACGCCATCACCCTGGCATGCTTCGCACCGTCCGCCTTTGACGTTGAACGAAAAACGTCCGGGCTGATAGCCGCGGGCTTTGGATTCCGGCAGTCCTGCAAACCAATCACGGATAAACGTAAACGCGCCCGTATAGGTCGCAGGGTTTGAGCGTGGCGTACGTCCAATGGGGGATTGATCAATGTCGATGACTTTGTCGACCGCATCAAGCCCCGTGATTTTTTTGAACGGTGCAGGATGCGTGCGCTCGCCGTTTAGGCGCTGCGCGAGTGCCGCGTATAATGTGTCAATCGTCAGGGTCGATTTGCCCGATCCCGAAACCCCTGTGATGCAGGTGAATGTCCCCAGCGGAATATCGATGGATACGTTTTGCAAATTATTGCCTGTCGCTCCTTCAAGGCGAATGGTTTTGACGGCGCCTTTTTTCGTGTCTTTCTGGCCTTCGCGGCGTTCAGGTACGGCGATGAATTTGCGTCCCATAATATAATCCGCCGTGATGGATTTCTTATTGGCAAAGACTTCATCCGGTGTCCCCGCCGCAATGACCGTGCCGCCGTGAATGCCGGCACCAGGTCCCATATCGACCAAATAATCCGCCGTACGGATCGCATCTTCGTCATGTTCAACGACGATCACCGTGTTGCCCAAATCGCGCAAGCGTTTCAACGTCGTGAGCAAACGATCATTATCGCGCTGATGCAAACCGATTGACGGTTCATCCAAGACGTATAATACGCCCGTTAAGCCTGAGCCGATTTGCGAGGCCAAGCGAATTCGCTGCGATTCACCGCCTGATAACGTGCCCGATTTACGGCTGAGCGACAGATACGAAAGTCCGACATTATCCAAGAAAAATAAACGTTCGGTAATCTCTTTTAAAATTTT